>JAFPRF010000177.1 GCA_017400965.1 Lachnospiraceae bacterium | reverse complement strand
CCACCTGTAAGCCCGACGTGATGGAGTCGCTGGTCGACATGTATGGCGGACTCTTCTTCATCGGCATTTTACTCAGCTTCCTGTTCCTGATGGCAGCGGTACTGATCATTTACTACAAGCAGATTTCCGAAGGCTACGAGGATCAGGGGCGTTTCGAGATCATGCAGAAGGTCGGCATGACCACGAAGGACATCAAGGCCAGCATTAATTCCCAGGTGCTCACGGTATTCTTTGCACCGCTTCTTCTTGCGGGCGTGCACCTAGCCTTTGCGTATCCCCTGATCTGGAAGGTACTAAAGCTTCTCATGGTCAATAATCTGACGTACGTAATTTTTGTGACGGTTGTGATCTACGTTGCCTTTACCCTGTTTTACGTACTTGTTTATAAGTGGACTGCCGGCACCTATTACCGTATCGTGAACGGCGGAAGAAAAACCAAATAACCACCCAGAATTGTTTTGGCAATATTTGGGGAATGTAAGAGAAAAGAAAGCATTTTTTTGGGAGCAATTCCCAAAAAAATGCTTTATTATGTTTGTATAAAGGAATAGTATGCGCTTGGTGTCGAAAAAGGAGGAATTGCAAACAATGAAACAGGTTTACAGGAACGTATTTGCGGAGATTGGAAAGACGGAAAAAGAGGTTCAAGACAGACTGCTTCAGATCAGGGATGCCTTCTTTTACGGCCCTGATAAGGTATACTTTACCGCCGGCGATGACATGGGTTATCTGGAGGATACAGGAAACCACGACGCCCGCACGGAGGGCATGTCCTACGGCATGATGATGTGCGTGCAGCTGGACATGAAGGAGGAGTTTGACCGCATCTGGAAGTGGTCAAAGACCTACATGTACATGAGCGAGGGACACAATGAGGGCTACTTTGCATGGTCCTGCGCCGTGGACGGAAAGAAGAATGCTTACGGTCCCGCACCCGACGGCGAAGAGTTTTATGCGATGGCACTGTTTTTCGCATCCCACAGATGGGGCGACGGCGAGGGCATCTTTAACTATTCCCATGAGGCAAAGGAAATCCTGCGCGCCGCATTGCATAAGGGCGAGAACGGCCGCGATGGCAAGGCCATGTGGAATCATGAAAATCATCAGATCCTGTTTGTTCCCGGATCGGATTTCACGGATCCTTCTTATCACCTGCCGCACTTTTATGAGCTGTTCGCCGAGTGGGCTTACGAGGAGGACAGACCTTTCTGGAAGGAGGCCGCAAAGGCCAGCAGAGAGTACCTCGCAAAGGCTTGCCATCCCGTATCCGGCATGAACGCAGAGTACGCGGAGTTTGACGGCAGCCCGATGTCGAGACCCCTTCGCTGGTCAAATACGAGACATGACTGGTTCTACAGCGATGCGTACAGAACCGTGGCAAACATTGGTCTTGACTTTGAGTGGAATGGCATTGACAAGGGCCAGCGCGCTGCAGCGGAAAGACTCCAGTACACGCTTGGCGTAGAGAATAAAGAGAATCCGTTTATCGTCTATGAAGTGGACGGAACACCTATTAACGAAAAGGCTTTGCATCCCGTTGGCATGCTCGCAACGACGGCGCAGGGTGCGCTGGCCGTAGAGGGACCGCTTTCGCTTACCAGTCCGGATCAGGCGAAGGCTCTGGCTGCGCAGTGGGTATCGAGATTTTGGAACGAGCCGCTTCGTGAGGGCGACAGAAGGTATTATGACAACTGCCTTTACATGTTCGCATTCCTTGCACTGAGCGGAAACTATAGAATTTACTAAGGGGGTATTTACGATGACTGGACCGAAAGCACCAAAGGACCCGACTGCGAAGGGCAGCAGCTTTTACATTTGCAGAGGGAAGGAAGTGGCAGGCAATCCCACGCCTGATGGAAAGGGTTGCCAGTTTATTTACCTTGATGGCTCGAGACTGACCACGTTCGCGAGAATGGTTGGCTCCATTACCGACGAGGATATGATCAAGAATTTAGAGACCGCGGAAGGTTTTCTTTCCATGGTGGCCGGCATCGGCGTTACCGTGGAGGCAGATGATCAGAACCAGGTGATCGATTTCGCATTCCAAATGTATGGGAAGACAGATACCTACGGCGGCGGAAATACCGTTCGCGTACATTGCAAGCCCGACGGTATGGAGCAGATCATTTGGCTGGATGACTACGAGTGGTCGGATGACAACGGCGTGGTTGGACAGATGCGCTTTGAATTCGATAAGCCGGAGCGCCTTGCGACCGTTGACGTAAAACTCTACTTGCGCGAGGGCTTCACCGCTCCTGAGCAGGAGGAGCGCACGGAGATCAACACGGAGGGAGAACCCTATCAGGCAATTCTGAAGAGATCTCTCATGAGCATGGGCAACTATGCGAGAGTGAAGAAGGTGATCGATCGCGCAAAGCGCGGCGAAGAAGTGACGATCGCATTCATCGGCGGATCCATCACCCAGGGCGCCGGCGCAACGCCCCTGCACGTAAAATCCTACGCTTACCAGACCTGGGAGCGTTTCAAGGCAAACTTCGGCGAGAACGTGAAGCTGATCAAGGCTGGCGTTGGCGGTACGCCTTCCGAACTTGGAATGATCCGTTTTGAGAGAGACGTGCTTCGTAGCTTTACCGTAAAGCCTGACCTGATCGTGATCGAGTTCTCCGTAAACGACGAGGGCGACGAGACGAAGGGTCTTTGCTACGAAAGCCTTGTGAGGAAGTGCCTGGCGCTTTCCGATGACACCGCAGTGATCCTGATCCATGCGGTATTTGCAAACGACTGGAACCTGGAGGAGCGCCTTGGACCCGTTGGTGATCGCTATGAGATCCCTCAGGTAACCGTTCGTCAGGGCGTTGTTCCGCAGTTTTACTTAAAGCCTGACACGGGCCGCGTACTGACGAAGAGCCAGTTCTTCTATGACGTGTTCCATCCCACCAACATGGGCCATACCATCATGGCGGACTGCCTGACCTACTTAATGCAGCAGATCGATAAGGCACCTGAGATCGCACCGAACGACTGGAGAAGCAAGGAGCCCGTCTTCGGAAAGACCTTCGAGGCCGTGGAGCTCGTGGATAAGGCCTGGAAGTCCGAGCTTTTGGTAGACTTAAAGCCCGGCAGCTTTAGCGAGGTCGACACCGATCTGCACAAGGTTGAGATGGATGATTCCCTGACGCCCGTTCCGGAATTCCCGAACAACTGGCAGCACCTTAAAGGAACCGAGCCCTTCAGCGTAAAGATCACCTGTAAGTCCCTGCTCATCGTGAGCAAGGATTCCGGCTCACCCGAGTACGGCAAGGCGACCGTGAAGGTGGACGGAAAAGAGGTACTCACCCTGGATCCGAGAGCCGTTGGCTGGACGCACTGCACGCCCCAGATCATTCACGTGGGCGAGGAGACGAAGGAGCACCTCATCGAGGTTTCCATGATCCCCGGAGATGAAGAAAAAAAGCTTACCATTCTCGGCTTTGGTGTGGTAAGATAAACATGTTAGGACAGTTTTGACAGAAAGGTTTGATTATCATGAGTCGTTCTTTTGTGATTGCAAATGAAGAACATATAACAAGCTTTGTACTGGAGAGCACGGCTTTTCAGGGCGTGCACATGATCGCAGACAAGGTCGCTAAGGACATCAAGGCGGTTTGCGGAAGCGTGCCGCAGATCCTGACAAAGGACCTGACGAAGGAGGAGACCGCGGAAGGAGCCATGAAGGTACTGGAAAACTTCGCGGATCAGGCAGTGATCTTCGTTGGTACCATCGGCAACAGCGAGATGCTGGACGTGCTTGGTGACTTTGGCGTTCTGGATCTTTCCCAGATCCGCGGTAAGAGAGAGGTGTACAGCATCTCCTTCGTGGGAGAGTCTCTCGTGATCGCGGGCAGCGATAAGCTGGGAACCATCTATGGTCTCTTTGCGATTTCGGAGTATATTGGCGTATCGCCGATGGTCAAGTTTGGCGATGCGATCCCGCAGCGCAAGAAGACCCTGATCGCTGAGGCAGACATCGAGATCGTATCGAAGGAGCCGAGCGTAAAATACCGCGGATTCTTTATCAATGATGAGTGGCCTTGCTTCGGTAATTGGGCCATGAGCCATTTCGGCGGCGTCAACGCAAAACTCTATGATCAGGTATTTGAATTCCTTCTGCGCATGAAGGGCAATTACCTTTGGCCTGCCATGTGGGCATCGAGCTTTCCGCTGGATGGCCCCGACGGCGCGAACGAGGAGCTGGCGGACACCTATGGCATTACCATCGGTTATTCGCATCATGAGCCCTGCCTGCGCGCCAGCGAGGAGTGGGACAAGGTGCGCGGACCCGAGTCGCGCTACGGCAATGAGTGGAACTTCCACACGAACCAGGAAGGCCTGCTCAATTATTGGATGGATTCCTTAAAGCGAAGCGGCAAGTATAATCACCTGATCACCATCGGCATGCGCGGAGAGAGAGACAGCTCTATGCTGGGACCTGACGCAACGCTGAAGGAGAACATTGACTTACTTAAGAGCGTGATCAAGGCGCAGAGAGGCCTGATCATGCATTACGTAAACTTTGACCTTGATAAGGTACCGCAGCTCCTCGCGCTGTACAAGGAAGTGGAAGCCTACTTCTACGGTGACGAAGAGACGGAGGGCCTGAAGGACTGGGAGGAGCTGGAGAACGTGATCTTCATGCTCTGCGAGGATAACTATGGTCACATGAGAACCCTGCCCACCGCGGACATCCGTGGTCATAAGGGTGGCTTCGGCATGTATTACCACCTGGATTATCACGGCGGTCCCGTGTCCTATGAGTGGCAGGCGTCCACGCCTCTGTCCCTGATCTGGGAGCAGATGACGGAAGCCTATGAGTATGGCGTAAAGGATGTTTGGATCGTTAACGTCGGCGACATCAAGGGCAATGAGGTGGCGCTGAACTACTTCCTTGATCTCGCGTATGATTTCGATAAGTGGGGCAGCAGCGCCGTGAACAGCTGGGGCACCTGGCTGAAGCAGTGGTCGAAGAAGGTCTTCCCCGGTGCGTCCGAGGTATTGCAGCAGGCACTGGCTGACGTTTACGAAGGCTTCGTACAGCTGAACTTCATGAGAAGACCCGAGGCTCTTTCCGCAGGCGTATATCACCCCTGTAACTTCGAGGAGACCACGAGAATGCTCGAAGTGATCAGCAAGCTGGAAAAGCTTAGCGACGTGACCTTTGATTCCCTGGATCGCATTTCCAAGCTGCCCGCGTACAGCATGATCTGCTATCCTGCAAAGATCAGCATGAATCTGATCAAGATGCAGCTCTACGCTGGAAAGAACCAGTATTACGCAATGCAGGGCAGACCCGCGGCAAACCTTTACGGCGAGCTGATGAAGCAATGCATTGAAGAAGATAAGAGACTTTGCGACGAGTTCCGCGAGTTCAGAAACGGCAAGTGGGCCGGCATGGAACTGGAAAAGCACATCGGCTTTACCAAGTGGAATGATGACGGTTGGAAGTATCCCGTAAGAAGCGTCGTAGAGCCCGTAACGACGGCGAGAATGAGCGTCTCCCGCGCGGATGGGCCTTGGCTTGCAACCAAGAACTATGGCGCACCGCAGGTGATCCGCGTGCATGACTTTTTGAATCCGGACCGCGATCAGGTGGCCATCGAGGTTAGCAATGACGGCGTCGGAAGTCTGAAATTCAAGATTGAGGCCGAAGACGGAGAGATTCCTTCCTGGCTGAAGCTTTCAACGACTGAGGGTGAGACGGAGCTTTTGCTTCGCGTGATGCTCACCTGTGACCGTGACGAGCTGGAGAAAGCGATCGAGGCAAGTCGGCAGGAGGATGGTACCTACAAGGACGGCGGCATCCAGAGCGTAAGGCTGCGGGTAACGGCAGACGACGCAGTAGTAGCGATCGACGTAAAGGCCTTCAATCCGAAGTTTGAGAACCTCGCGCCCATGACCTTTGTGACGGACGCAGAGGATGACATGATCGTGATGGAGGCAAATCACTTCGCAGAGAAGAAGGACGTAAACGGTGTTGGCTTTGTATGCTTAGAGGGCCATGGCAGAAGCGGCAACGGCATGAAGGTGCTGCCTTCGACGGCGGAGTTCTCACCGAAGGGTGACAAGCCCGAGCTGATCTATCGCTTCGTACTTCCCGAGGCTGGAAAGTACCGCGTGGAGCTTTGGACGAGCCCCGTAAACTCCTTGGTCAATAACCGTGCGCTCCGCGTGCATCTCGAAAACGGAAGCCAGTCGAAGAACGTCAACATCCTAAATCCCAGCTACCGCGGCGGCGATTACAACGATCCCAAGTGGTCTGCGGCAGTCATGAACCAGATCCACGTGGTGGGAACGGAGATGAACTTCGAAGAGGGAGAACAGTTCCTGAGCATTGGCGCACTCGAGGCAGGCGTTGTCCTTGAGAGAATTTTGATCTATCCCGCGAACAAGAAGATGAAAGAGTCCTATCTTGGACCGCTGGAGAGTTTTTACAAGAAGTAAAGAAAGCATAAAAGAACCCTTCATCATGGATGAAGGGTTTTGTTTTACTCTTGGGATTCAGTTGTTGTTTCCTCCGCCTCCGCGGACTTTTCGGGGAGGGTGAGGAGCACCTTTTCGATACGGTTTTGGTCGAGACCCTGTACCTTTAAGATCGTGCCGTCAGGGAGGGTTACGGATTCGCCGTCCTCAGGCAGGTCGTCGAGATGCTCGATCAGGATGCCGCCGATGGAGTCGTATTCCTCGCTGGTGAGGTGGCAACCGATCTCGTCGTTGACGTCGTCTAGGTTCATGCTGCCCTCGATCAGGTAGT
>JAFPRF010000176.1 GCA_017400965.1 Lachnospiraceae bacterium | reverse complement strand
CCAGTTCTGGTGTCGATCTTGATCTTGTCGCCCTGCTCAACGAACAGAGGAACCATAACCTGTGCGCCGGTCTCAACGATTGCGGGCTTGCTTGCGCCAGTAGCGGTATCACCCTTGAATCCAGGCTCGGTATCGGTGATGGTCAGCTCTACGAACAGAGGAGGCTCAACGGAGAATACGCTGCCATTGTGGGAACAGATCTTGCAAACCTCGTTCTCAACAACAAACTTCAGCGCATCGCCAACGGTCTCAGCGTTCAGTGCGATCTGATCATAGGTCTCGGTATCCATGAAATAGAAAAGGTCGCCATCAGAATAGGAATACTGCATGTCCTTTCTGTCGATACGCGCCTGAGGGCACTTCTCAGTAGGACGGAAGGTTCTTTCCACTACGCCGCCACTCTTGATGTTCTTAAGCTTGGTACGAACGAATGCAGCGCCCTTACCGGGTTTTACGTGCTGGAACTCAACGATCTGAAATACGTTATTATCCAATTCAATGGTCATGCCATTTCTGAAATCACCTGCAGAAATCATAAAAAAATATCCTCCTAAAATTTTCAACGGTATAATTCTTTAACAGTTTAATATAAAAGTTGCAATTTTTCAACAGTAAATTCAAAAAAATTTTCAAATTCTCCGAAGCACCTCATCGATGGCCATAAGGTACCCCTCCAGTCCATGTCCATAAATTTGCGCATCGCAGGCAGGCGCCGTCACGGAAATCTTACGAAAATCCTCGCGTTTCGTGATGTCGGAAATATGAATCTCCACCTTCGGCATCGTCGTTACGCTGGCCAATGCGTCATGGATTGCATAGGAATAATGCGTATATGCGCCGGGATTGATCACGATCCCCGCCGTCTCATCAAAATAGGCGGCCTGGATCTTATCGATGATGGCGCCCTCATGATTGCTTTGGAAGACCTCGATCTCACAGCCAGTCTCCTGCGCCTTCTTCTGGATCATGTCCAAAAGGTACTGATAGTCCTGTTTTCCGTAAATCTCCTTCTCTCTAATCCCGAGGAAATTGAGGTTCGGTCCATTGATCACTAATAATTTCATGTCTTCTCCTTCTCCATAAGGCTAATTCAACTGCCGTGCCAAAGCGTTCGCACAAGCATCCGCGTCGAGCTCATCCACGTCGAGGATCACGTCCGCGCAGCTTTCATACGCTTCCTTTCGCGCTGCCATCAGCTCCCGGATCCTGCCAAGCGGATCCTCGCACTGCAAAAGCGGTCTTGTATGATCTTCCTTTAGTCGCTCATATACGGTTTCCGGCTTGAGCCTGAGATACACAACCGTTCCGCATTGTTTTAAAAGGCTTCTGTTTTGTTCCCGCACGGGCGTACCGCCGCCCACGGAATAGATACGCGCATAGGGCCTTTTGCAAAGCTCCTCCAAAAGACTCGTTTCCATTTGGCGAAAAATTTCCTCACCCTGCGTTGCAAAGATTTCCGAGATGGTCACGCCAGCCCTCTGCTCGATCAGCTTGTCCGTATCCTCCACGGGCATCCTTAGCTTATAGGAAAGCTTTTTTCCGACCGTGGTCTTTCCTGCGCCCATAAATCCGATAAGTAAAATGCTTTTCTTTTTCATTACGTCTTCCCAAATTCGTCTCTAGTTACTTGTTCATCTGCGCAAGCAGTGCTGCATATGCGTCATTCGCGATTTCTTCCGTGATCGTCTCTCCCGTCCAGAGCTCAAAGGCGATAATGCCCTGATATAACAGCATTTTCAGCCCTGGATATGCGCGTCCTCCCGCCTTCTTTACGAGCTGCATAAAGCGCGTTTCCAGTGGATTGTAGATCAGATCGTAACCGACCTTTACCTTCTTATAAAAAGCTTTCTCCGTGATCACGGTTTCCTCCGTGAAGGGATGCATGCCTACCTTCGTCGCCTGGATCACGACAAAGCGCTTTTCTCCCGTCAGCTCCTTCCAGGCATCCAACGACATGGCGCTCACCAGGTGTCTTCCCTCGATCTCATTGATCTCATCCTCGATCGCCTGCGCCCTTTCCAGCGTCCGGTTGAGGATTAGGATCTCCTTCGCATTTTTCTTGGCTAACATCATGGCCACGGCCCTGGCAACGCCGCCCGCGCCAAGGATCATGACGCTCTCGCCTTCAATGTTCACGCCATCAGATTGCATCGCGCGGTAAAGCCCCGGCATGTCCGTATTGTATCCCTTAAAGCCCTCGTCCGTGCGAACCAATGTATTGACTGCTCCGATCTGCTTTGCCAGCGGATCAACGTCAGATAGGAAAGGCAGCACGTCGCTCTTGTAAGGCACGGTCACGTTCACGCCTAGGAGATTTAACGCATAGGCGCCACTTATTGCGTCCTCGAGGCGCTCTTCTTCCACTAAAAAGGGAAGGTATGCTAAATTCTGCCCCGTCTTCTCCGCGAGGAAATGATGGATGGCCGGTGACATGGTATGCTCTACGGGATTTCCGATCAGTCCGCAGGTTCTGGTTTTACCGTCGATATACATCTTTGCTCTCCTACAAATATCCATATTCCACAAGAGGCTGCCGATCAGGGCAGCCTCTTTGCGATTATCAAGTTTAGTTCAAACAGCATAAATTACTTTGCTGCCTTCTTCGCAGCCTTAGCTTCAAGAGCCTTATCGGTAGGTCTTACAAGTACCAGGCAAAGAACCAGTGCTACGATGTAAAGCGCGATGGTGAAGAACAGTACGTTCTGATAACCAACGGGGTTCATTCTGATGCCGTCATGCTCTACCCACTCACCAGTGTGATTTACGATGTAGGTTGCCACCTGGTTACCGGTCAGACCTGCGAAAGCCCAAGCGGAAAGGGTGATGCCATGGATGGCACTGATGGAACCCATGCCGTAATGATCAGAAAGCAGGGTGGGTACGTTGGTGAAGCCTCCGCCGTAGCCTGCGTTTACGATAAAGATCAGAGCCAGTACAAGGAAGATCAGAAGGCCGTTGCCTGCGCCATTCTTGATGCCGCCCGTTACCATAACCAGTGCGGTAAACGCAATGGAAAGGATGAAGATCATCTTGTAGATCGTATTTCTGTCCTTCATGGTATCAGCCCATGCGGAGAAACCGAGACGACCGCCTGCGTTGAAGATTGCAGAGATCGTGGAAATGATACCAACGGATGCTGCAAGTCCGATACACTTTACGATCATCTTCTCCTGAGAGATCAGTGCCAGACCACAGGTGATGTTGATGTAGAACATCAGCCAAATACCAATGTAGTTGGTGATGGGCTTGGTCTTTAATACCTGCATAATGCTGGGCTTTGCGTCCTTGGACTGAGGCTCATGCCAACCTTCGGGCTTCTTCAGAAGAAGGTGGCCGATGAACATCATGACGAAGTAGATACCAGCGAGGATCACGAACATCTTATAGATACCGCCCTCGCCAAGGCCCTGCAGCATCCACTGCATAACGGGGCTGAAGATTGCCTTTGCTGCGCCGAAGCCTGCTATTGCAAGACCGGTTGCAAGGCCCTTTCTGTCAGAGAACCAAAGCATCAGCGTCTT
>JAFPRF010000175.1 GCA_017400965.1 Lachnospiraceae bacterium | reverse complement strand
TTCCCAATAAATCCATGCATCTGACCCATCTGGTGCGATCGTGCGTAGCCCCAAATCCGCATATCCGTCAAAGGTTACGTCCTGCACAATAAGTCCAGCATCAATGGTCTGTGAAACCAGATAATCTGAATCCCCGAGCCCCGTTGCCAAAAGCGCGTTACTTACAGTAAACTGCGTAAGCCGTTCTCCCTGCTCTGAAAGCACCTCCACGCCAGTGATTCCGTAATTCTCGCCTCCAAATAATTTCTCAACGCCGTAAAGCCTTATGGTTCCACGCATTCCACCCGCGATCGTTACGGGCCTTTCATATAACGCCTTGCTCTCAAAAGTCTCAATTGCATCCGATGTCCCGTCTGCCTTTGTTTCCACGGGTTCACTCACATTCTCTGTTGCGTAGGTTCCTTCGATGCCATTTTCTTCACCATTTCCGCTTTCCGACGACGCCACAACCTGATCATCCAAGCGATTCTCAGGCTCTGATCCAACCTTCTCCCCTGGACTCGTCAAGAAGAAAATTGCCACGCCGCACAATGCAAGAAGGCTCACGATTAACACCCAAAAAGCAGGTTTTTTGTAATTCAGGATAGCCCTAATTCTTTTCTTCACTGGTGCCTCGCCAAAGGATAGAGGACATGCCGACACCAGCTTTCCAGGCGCGCTAAAAGACAGAAGTACCTTTGAATATGTCTTCTTTTCCTCTGGATCCATGTCACGGATCACTCTTTCGTCGCACGCCAGTTCAATGTCCCTGCAGAGCATGAAATACGCAAGCCAGCAAAAAGGTTGAAACCAATAGATGGTTAGTAATACAAAGCCTAAGGGCTTCCAAACATGATCCTTGCGTCTAAGGTGTGCCCTCTCGTGGGCGACGACACTCCTTTTTTGCTCTTCAGTGATCTCAGAAGGCAGATAGATCCTGGGCCTCAATACCCCCAAGATAAACGGCGTGCTGATCCCGTCACAGGCATAAATTCCCTTCTCGAGTTTTACCGCCCCGCGAACTTGAAGTGCTACCCGCGCATAGCTGATGATCAAGTACAATGCACCGGCCATCATCCCGCAGACCCAGAACACAGCTAGCGTTCCCCAAGGCAACCCCTTTTTTCCATTCGATGTCACCTGACGCGATGCATCATTCGTCTGGTCTAACGCAATAGAATACTCCGCCGTTTCCCCCTCATCAGCCCGAAAAACATACCGATTTACAAATTGGTCCACCGTCTCTGCGCCCGACTGCAGGCTGACTTGCCCATTTGTTTCGTCCATGTGAACCATTTTCGCTTTTGGTGCAAGACTAAAGGCACTTTCGACAGAAAAAGGACAAACCAATCGAATCCCTACGATTGCCCAAAGCAAACAAAGCAACCACTTAGGTGCTCTCCTCAAAACGACATGCAAAACCGCTACGATCACGATCAAAGCAGCAGCTTGTATGCTTAAGTTCAATAACCGTATCAGCAATTCCGTCATGCCTTCTCACCTTTCCCAAAATAATCGATCATTCTTTTGATCTCTTCCACTTCCGAGTCCGTCAGCTTTTTCCTTGTCGTAAAAGCCGCAAGAAACGCCGGAAGCGACCCGCCAAACGTCTCCTCCACGAACTTCTCGCTCTGTGCCGCGCTGAACTCTTCCTTCGTCATCATGGC
>JAFPRF010000174.1 GCA_017400965.1 Lachnospiraceae bacterium | reverse complement strand
TCCTGATCAACGACGAGAAGGAAGCAACAAAGATGCAGGAGAAGGCAAAGGCCGTTCTCGAGCTGGTAGACGCAAGAGACAAGGAACTCAACCAGAGAATCTGGGGCGAATTGAAGTAAATAAAAAGCCAAGGGGGACGGTTCTTTTTGACTCATTTGAAATGAGTCAAAAAGAACCGTCCCCCTTGGCTTTATTTTTTATCCGTTTTCTTTCATCGTGAGGAACAATAGCTCCATGACAAGGTCCGGGTTCACGTTCGCGTCGAGTCTCTTCTTCGCCTTGTCCAGCGCCTCTAAGACTCTCTCGATCCCTTCGTAGCTGCTGCGCCTTGCCACCTCGCGCAGCGCTGAGCCTTCCTCGCGGAAGACCAGATGGTTCATGTCGCTGGTTGCCTTGAAGAGCAGCACGTCGCGGTACCATACCATCATGATGTCGATAAGGTCGCTCCGGTCGAGCTTGTACTCCTTGATCTGATTGGCGGCCGTCACCATCTCGTTTAATTCCATGTCCTGCACGTACTTCAGGATTGACAGCGCCTCGCCCTTCATGTTCTCGAAGCCTTCGCTGAAGGCGAGCTGACGGGCCTTTCCGAGGTTGCCGCGGGCAAAGGCCACGCAGACCTCCGCCTTGTAGTCCGTGATCTGGAGCTCGTTCATGAGGTACTTACGCACCAAATGATCCGGCACGGGCTTCATGTTCAGGACGATGCAGCGGCTCAGGATCGTCTGCAGGAAGGCGTTCACGTTCGTTGTAAGGAGCATGATGATCACATACTCAGGCGGCTCCTCCAAGGTTTTCAGGAGGGCGTTTTGCGCCTGCTGCGTCATCTTCTCCGCCTCGTTCATGATGTAAATCTTATAAGGGCTAGAGTAGGGCTTGATCCCCACGTCGCCGCTGATCTGCATGCGGATGTCGTCCACGCTGATGGTGTTGGGCTTTTCGTGCGTCACTTTGATGATGTCCGGCTGGTTCCCAGAGAGCGCCTGCTTACAGGAGTGGCACTTTTGACAGGGCACTTCCGCACCTTCCTTGCCGCGCTCTTCGCACTGCAGCGCCATGGCAAAGATCTTCGCGATAAATTCCTTGCCCGAAAACTGCTCGCCATTGATGACGTAGGCATGGGAAATCTTGCCCGTCTTAATGGCGTTTAACATATGGTCTCTGATCTGGTCCTGTCCTATGATGTCTTGAAAGTTCGGCATGATTTACCTCCTCCTCGCATCTCGCGGTTTACAGATTCGATTTCGCGTACGCCGCAATCTCCTGAATGCAGGTTTCTAGGTCATGATTGACAAAGCCCCTTGGATTCCCGGCCTGGGCGAGCTTTTCGTCCGAAAAGTCCTCGCTGTCCGCCAAAAATCGCCGGCACATTTCTTCGTATTTCGGGTGCTCCTGACGCTTTTCACGATCCAGCGCCCTCTGTAGGCGCACGCCGTCGTCTAGCGTCACCAAAACGGGAAGCACCTTCTCATCGCCAAAGTATTTGCGGAAGGCCTGATAAGCCTCGAGGGTTCCGATGATCAGATAGTTCTTCTCCTCTAAGCGAATGCTCCCGTCATTTACGGTAAAGTAGCGCCAAAGGCCGTGGCAGGTGTTGTAGGCGCGGTCCTCGATGATCTTACCGTCAGCCTTTAACTTTTGAAAACCAGCCTCATCCGTGAAATGATACTCGACGCCCTCGCGCTCTCCCGCGCGGATGGGACGGGTCGTGTACGGAACGATGGTTTCGAAAGGAAGCGCCGCCCGAAGGTCCTCGCGCCCTAGCAGTTCTTTATAGATCGTGTCCTTTCCGGTGGAGCTTTTCCCCATCAGACAGACAATCTTTCCCATGTGAATTTCCCCCATAAGCTACAAAATGCAGCGGACTTTACCTTCGTCTGACACGCCGCGAAGGCGAAGTCCCTGCGTGCGCCATGTTGCAAGGTCGCAGGCGAGCGCCTGCGTGATCCGCTCTCCCGGTACCACTAACGGCGTTCCGGGTGGATAAAGACTTAAGAATTCCGCGGAGATCCGGCCAGCGCTTTTCTCCAGTGGCACCTCTTCGAATGGCGCGTCCCAGGCATCGCCCAAAGACATTACTGCCTCAGGAAGCTTAGGTGTTTCAAGGGCGCGTTTTGCGCTTTCTGCGGGTTTTGCCTGCGCGTCCATTTGAAGCACCGCGTCCCGCATCCTTCGAAAGCCTTCCGCCGTGTCCCCAACCGTGAACATGGCGAGGCAAAAATCTCCTGCCGCCATCTCCAGCTGAAGGTGATACTTTACTCTTAACATATCATAGATCTGCTGGCCCGTAAAGCCACTGTCGCCCGCATGGATCACGAGTTTTCCCACGTCACTGTTTATACCCGTAAGAAAGTGGAAATGTTTGCAGGCCGATAAGTCTGAAAGTAGCTCCGAAAATTCTGTTTTTAGCTTTTGTCCTAGGACCTCGCCATCCCGTTCCATCATCGTCACCGCGTTATCAACGCTTGCCATGAGGACGTAAGACGGGCTACTGGATTGGTAGATCCGAAGAAATCTCTTTAACTTCTCCCTGTCTACGCGCTTACCGCTTACGTGAAGTAGCGCCGTCTGCGTCATGGCGGGGAGGGTTTTATGCGTACTGTGGATCACGAGGTCAGCGCCGGCCTGGCAGCTGTTTTCATGAAAGGCACCAGACAATCCTAAGTGTGCGCCGTGCGCCTCGTCCACGATGAGAATTTTCCCAAAAGAATGAACGATTTTTGCGATCTCTCGCACGGGAGAGATCCGCCCCTCGTAGGTGGGTGATACGATGAGCACCGCTTCGATCGAAGGATCTGCCTCTAGGGCCGCTTGTACCTGCTCCGGCGAGAGCGCGTCGCAGATGCCAAACTCCGGAAGCACCGGCGGTATCAGGTAAGTGAGTTTCAGCCCTCGTAGGTACGCTGCATGGTAGGCTGACTTATGACAATTGCGCGCCATGAGAAGGTGCCCGCCCTCGAAAACGGCTGCGCTGACTGCGGCAAGGATCCCGCAGGTGCTGCCGCCAACCAGGCAAAAGCTCTCCTCAGCGCCATACAGCCTTGCGATGCGCGACTGCAGGTCCTTTATGAGGCCCTCAGGCGCATGCAGATCGTCAAACCCGTCGATCTCGGTCACGTCCATCCGATAGGTTTCCGGCGGCATGGCCCCGAAGGCCCTGCGCTTATGGCCCGGCATGTGGTAAGGGTAGTCCTCGCCCTTCGCATATTCCGTTAATGCTTCGTACAAATGCATACGCGGCTACTCCTTTATTCCCTTCCTGCGTCTCCAGCGGGGCAATTTCTTTTTCCCCACGTGCGGCGTGCCTTGGATGCGGTCCTCAAAGTCCTCCTCCATCTCCACCCTGCCGTGGCCGTGAATGGCATGGAAGGTTTCAAGCAGGGAGCACCATTTGTCCGCCGTCGTGACGATCCAAGCCTCCCTGCACAGCGGAACCTTCGTCAGCGTCAGCGGCCACATGTGCTTTTCGATGATGTCCTTCTCACGAGGCGTTAGGTCATACTCCTTGGAGGCGTTTTTCAGCGCGATCCCGGGATGATAGAAGCCGTGCAGATTGGTGGGCTTTTTCGCGTCGCCAATGTGCCAGTCGTAGAGAAAATAATCATGCAAAAGCGCACCGCGGATCATCTCCTCCTTCTCACAACGGATGTGGAGCTTTTCACTGATCGCGATGCTCAGCTTTGCTACGTTGAGACAGTGCTGGTTCACCGTCATGTCGCCGTGCTGAATGTAGCCCTTTGTGGAATTAAAATTCTTGGACTGCAAGATGTCGGGCGCGGCGTTTTGGATCTTACGATACAAGTCTCTTTGCCGCGCGAACTTGCGCTGCCAACGCTCCGCCTGTCTTCTGGTTCGGAGCGCATCACCGTTTTGCTTCATTCCTAATTACCCAAATTTCTTTTTACAATATTCCTCAATGATCTTTTCTTCCGAGAAGTAATACTTTTGACCCTTGATCTCCTGATATTCCTCATGACCCTTGCCGAGCAGGGCGATGATGTCGCCGGGCCTTGCATTGTCGATGAGGTAATGGATGGCCTCCTCGCGGTCGATGATCGTCATGTACTTACCGCCGTGGACGCTTAGGCCTTCGATGATGGTCTTATTGATGTCCTCGACCTCCTCGTCGCGGGGGTTGTCCATGGTAAGGATGGTAAGGTCCGCGTACTTTCCGGCTGCCTCGCCCATGTCATAGCGCCTTGCCTTCGCGCGGTTTCCGCCGCCGCCAAAGAGGCAAATGAGGCGCTCCGGCTGGTATGCCTTCAGCATGGATAATAAATTCTCCGCGCTGACGGCATTGTGGGCATAATCAATGAGCATGGTGCCGTGGCCCGCCATGCAGGTCATGAGCTGCGTGCGGCCCTTGACGTAAACCTTCTTAAGACCCTCCAAAATGGCCTCGGTGGGTACGCCGATCTCCGCCGTGATCGCGATGGCGATGAGGGCGTTCTCTACGTTAAAGGTACCAGGCAGGGGAAGCGTTACCTGCGCCTTACGCTTTCCGGAAAGCTGGAAGGTCACGCCAAGGAAGCTCCCTTCCCAAATGTTGTGGGCATCGGACGCCATGTAATCCGCCTCACCCTTTTGAGAGACGGTAACAAGGCGATCCTTTGCATATTCCGTTGCTTCCCGCCACCTCGGATCATCCAAGTTGACAATTACGGGTCCGGTCTGGCGGAAAAGTAATTTCTTGCAATCAAGGTATTCCTGAAAATCTTTATGCTCGGTGGGACTGATGTGATCGGGAGAAATGTTTAAGAACGCGCCGTAGGCGAACTCGATGCCGTCGGTTCTGCCGAGCTTTAATGCCTGGGAGGAAACCTCCATCACGGCGTAGGTGCAGCCCTCCTCCAACATTTTTGCAAACAGGCGCTGCAGCTCATAGGATTCCGGCGTCGTGTTCGCAGTCTTAAATTTTTCCGTGCCGATAAAGGCGCCGAGCGTGCCAATCATGCCCACCTTTTCGCCCGCCTCTTCGAGAATTTTCTTAATCATGTGGGTGGTGGTGGTTTTTCCCTTTGTGCCGGTGAGTCCAATGACCTTCAATTTGGACGCGGGATTTCCAAAGTAATTGCGCGCGGCAATCGCCAGCGCATGTCGGGTGTTTGCAACCTTGATGACGGAAATTTGATTCGTGACAGGGGCGATCCGTCCATTTCGTTCAGGCTCCGCATTACCGGCTTCAGCACGTCCTTCCCGTTCTGCCTCGCATAGCAGCGGTCGTACGTCCTCTTCCACGATTAGCGCCGCAGCGCCTGCCTCCACGGCCTTCGCCGCAAAGTCATGTCCGTCAAAGTTTGCTCCCCTAAGGCAAACAAATACACAGCCGTCTTCTACCTTCCTGGAATCATAGACGAGGGCTTTGCCATCCACGTCAAGGTTCCCCTGCAAAAGCTCATATTCCAAGTCCGTTAACAATTCTCTTAATTTCATCGTTTTCATACCCTATTTTTCGTTACGCGCCTTACGTGTCTTACGCTTTATCCATCTTTCCGGCTTCTTTGCCGCACGATCTCGTACATCATGATGGAGGCGGCACAGCTCACGTTGAAGGAGCTGGCATAGGACGTCTCCGCCATGGGGATGGTGCAGAGTTTATCACAATATTCCTTAAATGCTTTGTTGAGTCCCATGGTTTCGTTGCCGATCATGAGAAGGAGCGGCATCGTCAGGTTTTCTCCCCAAATGGGGCTTTCCTTGTGCGCCGTGGTTCCAAAGGTCATAAAACCGGGATATTCCTCTCTCAGCTTGTCTAAGTATGCATAGAGCTCCCGATTGTCCGCAATCCTGACCACGGGAAGATTAAAAAAGGATCCCATGGCGGAGACCACCACGTCAGGGTCATACAGATCCACGGCATGTCCCGTAAGAATCAGCGCGTCAGCGCCAAGGGCATCGCAGGAACGGATCATGGTTCCGAGATTTCCCCGGTTGGACGGGCGGTCAAAGAGCACCAAAAAAGGCGTTTTGGAAAGCCTCAGGGTGTCCAAGCGATCCTCGCGCATCTCAATGATGGCCATAAGTTCCGAGGTGTCCGTCTTGTCAGAGAGCTCCGAAAGAAGCTGCGACGTAAGGTTGTAATTCACCTCCGTCTTTACTTCGCGGATCATCTCCTTCGCCCAGTCGGAAAGGTTCTCTGAACAGTAAATCAGGGATTTGATCTTCCAGCCGTTTTTCGCCGCTTCCTTCAGGCTTCTTACGCCCTCAACCAGAAACTGATTCATCTTGTAGCGTTTATTTCGATTTGTTTTCAGTACCTCAATCTGCTGATAGGTGCTGTTTTTCGTAACTATTTTTTGTTCCTTCATATTTTCCCTTGTGTCAGTCATCTCTTGTTCTAACGTTTCTCCACGTACGTACCCTCATATACCACGTACGAGGGCCCCTTCATGTGAACGATGCCCTGCTCGTCCCATTCCACGTGCAACGTTCCGCCGATTTGCTCCACGTCCACAATGCGGTCACATAATCCCAGTCTGTGCATAAATACCACCGCCGTGCAGCAACCAGTGCCGCAGCCGATGGTCTCGCCCGTGCCGCGCTCCCACTCGCGGATCTTTAAGTGCGCTCTGTCCACGAGCTGCACGAAGGTCACGTTCGTCCTCTTCGGGAACACCTCGTGATGCTCCACCAGCGGGCCGTACTTTTCAATGTCTAAAGTACTTAAATCGTCCACCTGGATCAGCGTGTGGGGGTTACCCCAGGAGAGCGAGGACGCGATCATGGTCTTATCTCCAACCTGTATGGGCTGGGTGATGAACTCGTCCTTATCCGTATTTACCGGGATCAGCGAAGGCGTAAAGATGGGCTCGCCGATCGCTGCCTCAATGTTGGTCACCTGTCCGTCCTCCACGGTCAGGAGGATGGTTTTCTCGCCGCCGAGGGTTTCGATGGTCACGGTCGTCTTGTCGGTCAGACCATGATAATACACGAACTTTCCGACGGAGCGCACGGCGTTGCCGCACATTTCCGCCTCCGTGCCGTCGGGATTAAAGATGCGCATGCGGAAGTCGCAGCGCTCCGACGGACAGATCATAACAAGGCCGTCTGCGCCGATGCCAAAATGCCTGTTGGACATTTTGATCGACAGCTCATTTGGATTTTCTATGGTTTGATGGATGGCGTCGACGTACACGTAATCGTTGCCGAACGCCTGCATCTTCGTAAACTTGATTTCCATGTTGTTTTCCTTATCGATTCAGGGCCTGATCGAGGTCATTAATGATGTCGTCTGCGTTCTCAATGCCGATGGAGATGCGGACGAAGGCCTTCGTGATGCCAAGGGCCATCTTCGTGTCATCAGGAATGGACTCGTGGGTCTGGGTCCAAGGGTAAGTGATCAGGGTCTCGGTACCGCCAAGGCTCTCCGCGAAGAGGATCATCTCCACGTTGGACAGGAGATCCTGCGCCGTCTGCTCGCTGTCGAGCTCGAAGGAAATCATGC
>JAFPRF010000173.1 GCA_017400965.1 Lachnospiraceae bacterium | reverse complement strand
AGTGCGTCGCCTGCCCGTGCTTCACGCCATTCGTTAAAAGCTCGCTCAGCGCCCCGGTGAGGAATTCCGCATGCTCTCGCGGCAGACTGTACTCCTCGGAAGTGATGTCATACAAGCGGTCGCAGGTGCGCTCCGTATCCATCAAAAACTCATTCAAAATATTGTCGAAATAACAGATCAAGTCCTTTACGGAAATGTCTTCCGACTCGGCATCGAGCGCCCTCACGGCGCTGCGGATCGCGCCAAGGCTCCCGCGGATTCGCTCCGTGGCGTCATTCATTCTCTTATGCGCTTCCTCCGGCTTTTTATCGAATAACATGTCCGCCGCATCTAACGTCATGATGGCGGCCGTGATCGAATGTCCCACACTGTTGTGAATGTTGCGGCTGATGTTCTCGCGCTCCACGAGCCTTGCGTTCTTCTCCGCAAAAAAGCTCTGTCGCATCAGCTCCTTGTTCTTCTGAATCTCATGCATCTCGCTGAGGCTGTAGTTTTGCATGCGCATGCGATCTGCTTCCTTCTGCTGCCGCGACGCCTGAAAGGCATGTCTGCAAAGCATTATCCCGAGAAGGATCAAATCCAAAAGGGCAAGCTCCACTAGCCCAGTCGCGATGAGGTGTCCTATTGCATGCGCGCCCTCCGACGCCTCCGAGCCCCCTTGCAAAAGCCTCCAGATGACGATCAAAACATATGTCGCGTCAGCGCAAGCCACAACCTGCCATGCCTTCGGCCAAAGCAGCATCGCAAATACAATGCAGCCCCACCATTGCCCCGTACAAAACGCAAAGAAGACCGCAAGGAAAAGCTGCGTTAATTTCAGCAGCTTTCCCCCGCCGTCTGTTACAAACCCCGCCGTGACCGCGATCATCAGTCCGCCTCCCAAGGCAAGCGCTAAAGTTACGTGCCCTGAGAAATACGCCGCGGCGATCGTGAGCAGGAAGAGGATGCAGTTCGAAATCATCACTCCGATCATCTACTACTCCATGTCAAAATGAAACTCGCCCTTCTTGCACTTTCCGTCGGTACTGATGATGACGCTAAACCAACCCTTTTTTCCGACTTGGACGCTCCCGGATTTCTCCTCACCACCACTGATGGTGAATAGCTCTTTTTCCGTGCCATCTACCTTCAGATATACCGTCAGTTCGCCCTCCTCGAGCTTTCCTGAATACTTCATTGTTGCTGAACTGCTGGGACTCTTGATCTGTTCATTCAGCTTGCCTTCCAGCGAACCGAATTTCACGGAATACTTATCATTTACGGTCGTGCGCACCAGCATCGTTGCCATGTACCCATTAGTCTCACAACCTGCCAGACAAAGCGCCAACACCATCGCCAGAACAATCACCAATGTAACTCTCTTTTTCATCTATTAAAACTCCTTTCCAGACTCGATCTGATTAATCAGTATATCCAAAGCATCCGCTTCCGGACACTCTATGTCCGTATACAGAGGCTCCCCATTTTTCGTCATGTCCACGCGATACCATTTTTTCATGGAAATCTGCATGTAAAAGCCCGTCTTTGGAAGGTGAAAGTGCACCACCTGTCCATAACTTGCAGGCAGGTTCCCGCAGGGCTGTCCCACGAGTTTTCCAATTCCGTTATCCTTGATGAGCATCGCGAAATCCATGGCGGCGCTATAGCTTCGAACCCCTGTCAGAACATAGACATTTCCTGTAAACACTTGCTTCTTTTTCGGATTCTTAACGGTTCGTCCCTCCGACTTGATCAAAAAATAGCCAAGCCGCATCTCTTCTCCCCAGCTCCGATAAGCATCTACGTCCAGATACTTGATAAATTCATCTCCAACCATGGAGCTTCCGCCGCCATTATACCGAAGGTCAACGCATACGTTCTGAATGTCCTTCTCATGCACCTCATCAAAGAGCTTTTTTACCGTATCCTTATAGGTCTTGTTATAACGGCAACTATTCAAGGTCAGGATCGCCAAACTATGCTCTTCGTCGATATCGTAATAGACGAAGCCGCGATCCTCGTCACTGTGCAGGTCATCTCCCGTGACCTCTTCCTCGTAAGTCAGGTACTCCTCCATCACAAGGAAGTCCTCTGCCCTGACAACCTCCAGGATTTCTTCGCCATCCTCTGATACATAATTATACGTGATTTCGCCGGAAGTATCTACCCCTAAGTACTTTAGTCCTTCCAGATTCACGATGCGGTTCTTGATCATGCGGATGCCGTAGTCGACCGTCTCATAGCTTTCGATTGTCGGGTTCTGTGCAAGGAACTCCTCGAAGAGAATGCCATTGATCCCGACCAGCGTATCGCCCGCCTTATTATGCTCGTAGACATGCTTCATGATATGATAACTATCATAATTCTCCTCGACCATGGTATGCCCGTCACCCAAAAGGGAAAGGATACTTTCCAGCTCTCTTGCCAGAACGTAACCCTCGATTTTGTCCTGCCCTTCGATCCATTTCCGTACTTCCTGCGCCCGTGCCTCCACGTCTGCCGGCAGCCCTCCAAGCGCAAGGGGATGGATCTTTTTCAGATACTTCATCATGAATTCATAATCCGAAAGCGCATCCTCTTTTGAAAAGAATTTCGATCCATTTTCCTCCCAAGAAACATTTTTGCGATAAACGTCACTGTTCCAATACGGGTTCAGTAGCGTCGAGACGATCATGAAAAGAACGATCACCGTATCCAATATCCCATAGAAAATGTTGCTCGATTTCTTTTGCATGACATGCTCTGCGATACGCACAGTCACGATCCACAAAATCGTCAGCGCCAGCGCCACCCACTCGGGAATTCGCACGTAATTAAAATCCAGCCAGATCAGGCCTAGCACGATCCCATGTAATAGCATTCTCCCAAGTAACTTTAGTACCTTTTTCATTCTCGTCACTCCCATTAACCTAAAACTCCGTTACGTCCGCCCGGCTCATGCTCCGTCCTTTCAGCAGGATCGTCGGCAAGATCACCAGCGCATTCGACGCAAGGAATGCGTACAATCCGGTATTGGAATAATAGGGCAAAAACCTTCCCGCCGGAATATAGTATAATTCATTGATCAAAAAGAGAAATAGGAAAATCACCACAGCCCCAAAAAGGATGGCCAGCAGATCCATCGCAAGGATCTCTCGTGCGCACTTTCCGTAGATTTCCCGCTTTGTCAGTCCAATGGCGCGATAAACCCCAAACTCATAGGTTCTGGCAATGTACTGCCCAGTAATGACGGAGTTGACAACCACCGCCAGCACCAAGGATAGTAGCACAATGCCCGCCCCAAAGATCAACTTAAATGGTGCGAACTGTTCCTCAATGCCAACGCTCATGGGCTGATCAATATGCACCTTGAAATCTCCCCGAAGCTCTGCTAGCTTATCCCGAAGCGCCTGCCCTGACAAGTTCTTACTCATCACGTGCATTCGAAACGGCGTATCGGTATGCTCCACGTAAAACAGCACGTAACTGTCATCCTCTATAATTGCCCCGATCTTGCGCCGGCCAGTAATGTTCTTGTAGACGGATGCATCCACAACATCCCCCTTCTTTAAGCCATACTGCCTTGCCAGCGCTGAGGAAAGACATACGTTGCCGTTCTTCATGTCGGACAGGTCTGCCTTGATCCCGAGCCGTTCAAAGCAATCCTTCATATCCTCCACCGAGTCAAAGATCATGGAAGTGCTCCCCATCTCAAAGCCCATGGTGCAGATCCACGGGAGCCCCGAATAGCCATACCCGGAAATATCATATACGATCAAGCTTTCATCGCTCTTTAGTTTCTCGCGAAACGCATAAAAATCTTTCTGCTCCTCATCCGAGGAAATGGCGCTCACCGTAGCGACCCTGTCGGAGTATTCCATGGCTCTCTTCCAGTAATAATAGTTACTGTCTATGTAGTTGCCGGCAAGGTAAAGGAGCGTCGTGAAAAAGAGCAAAAACATCACAATTCCCGCTCTCCCCTTATTCTCCTTGACGTAATAAAATGCTGACATCGGTTTCATTTGCTAATCTCTCCATCCCACATCTCTATGATCCGATCTGCATCCTGCAGAATGCTTCTGTCATGGGTTACCACCAAAACCAATCTCTCATCAGAATACTTCTTTAGGATCCTCATAACGTTGAATGCATTTTCATGATCCAGACTCGCCGTAGGCTCATCTGCAAAGATCACCTTGGGATCGTTGATCATGGCCCTTGCAATGGCAACTCTCTGACACTGTCCGCCCGATAGCTTCGCGGGCTTTTTCTTCCACTCCTTCTCGGAAAGGCCCAAATCCCGAAAGAACCGTTCCGCCTTTTTTTGCTCCTCTCCATCCTTTTTCACGGCCGCCACGAGGCAGTTGTCCATGGCCGTCATGTAAGGAACCAGGTAATGCCTTTGAAAAATAAAGCCAAACTCTCTGCGCCGCAGGCTCTCCCGCTCTGCATTCCCGATGGCCGTGAGCTCCTTGCCATCATAGACGATGCTACCCTCCGTGGGGGTCTTTAGCGTTGAAAGGCAGTACATCAATGTACTCTTCCCGCTTCCTGACGGTCCGATGATGCCTACGAGTCCCTTATCCGGCAGGGATAAGTCCAATCCCTTTAGTGCATAGGTTTTTACGTCCGTATTCATGTCATAGATCATGCAAATATTCTTTACTTCAAACACTGTCTCTTCCTCCCAAATTCTGTTAATCCTCAATGGCATCGATTGTTCTGATCCTCTGCAAACTAAAGAGCACCGGGATCTGCAACACGCCCATCAAAAAGACATAGGTTCCAAGGATCCTAAAGATCTGCTCCTCATACACAATGTGTCCGATCAAGCCCTTCGGTTCAATGATCAGCCCGTGCAGCACAAATGCTATGCCCAGCGATATGAGCAGCCCCAACGCCGTTCCGAATCCGAACAGGATCGTCATCTCCTTTAGCATCATGCCGTAGATCTCACCGCGGCCATAACCGAGGGAGGCATAGAGACAATACTCATTCACGCGGTTTCGCATGAAGGAAACGTAGGTCACCAGTACCAGGATGGCAAG
The DNA here is from genome assembly GCA_017400965.1 of Lachnospiraceae bacterium. Lineage (GTDB taxonomy): Bacteria > Bacillota > Clostridia > Lachnospirales > Lachnospiraceae > Acetatifactor. The sequence goes on along the minus strand of JAFPRF010000173.1, from coordinate 1,750 downwards.
GAAGGTCATGACGATCACGAAAAGCGTGACCAAAACCGCATCGATGACGTCTCCCACGTCCTTTCGATAGGCTCTGTAATACTCCTTCGCATCCAGGACCTCATCCTCATCTCCCAGCTGAATTCCCATGCTTTGTAAGATGCCTGTCAGATCCGTTGTGGACTCGTCATTATAAACCACAATGTACCATCCGTTGTTGCTATAGCCATTCGGAACGCCAACGGAAAGAAGACCCTTGGACTGTATCGTGCCCACGATGCGAAAGGTTTCACCAAACCAATCCTTCTGGAACCAGTCTCCAATATGGTACCCACCGTTTTTCCTGATGGTCTCATCGATCAGAACCTCGCCCGCGTTCTTGGGCATGCGACCATCCAAAAGCTTCGCATCAATGTGTTCCAAAAATTCCGGTACCTTCTCAGGTTCCATGAGCGGCACCTCGAAGGAATAGCTTCCCATCACCGATTGGTAGGTACTGCGGATGACCTGCGTGTACAAGGCATCGTCAATCCCCGGGTACGCCCTTAGCTTTTCGATCAGGTCCTCCTGCTTCGCATCGTAGGCCGCCTTGAATTCCTCATAGGTTTCATAATCATCCCTGAGTATTCCATAAGCTTTATTCCCAAGGGAGGCGTAGGAAATCTTCTTTGGCATCTCCAGCATGACCGCCTCGAAGCTCTCCGTCGTCGTGATCAGCAGCACGTACGCCGCATACATCGCCATGAAGGAAAGCGCCAGCGCCGTGACCAAAACCGCTACGACCCGTTTATTATTCTTTACGTATTTCCAAGCTGATAATTGATTCTTCATCCCTGCTCCTTTAGGTCCCTATTTCCTTGTTGTACTCATCATACTGAAATTCTGGGCATAAAAAAAGTGACCGTGGTCATGATTCTCTCATCGAAACCATGACCGCGGTCACGTATGCCCTAACGGTATCTCCTGTCAGGAAACTTTTGATAATAGCTTTCTTTGTCTTCGTACATCTTTGCGTCAGCGAGGCTCATGTCATGACGAATGTCCATGGTTCCCTCATCAAACACGAAGCCCACGGAAAAACTCACCTCTCCGTCGCCTTCGCAGATCTTTCTAAGCGCCGCGATACGCTCCTTCAGATAATCCTCCGTACAATCATAGGACAGGATCAGGAACTCGTCGCCGCCGGAGCGATAGATCTCCTCGTCCAAAAAGGCCTGCCGCAGGATCGCAACGGACTTCTTAAGGAGCCTGTCGCCGGAATCATGACCCAGCTTATCATTCGTCATCTTCAGGCCATTTAGGTCTGCAAAGATGACGCCTAAGGTCTTTGGCTTTTCAAATTCCGGATTCTCAAAATCTGCAACACGGTTGTTCATGGCGTTGCGGTTCTTACTACCCGTGAGAAGATCAATGGTACTGAGCATCTCGAGGCGCTGCACCAACTGATAGTTCGCGATCTGGGAAGCGATAAAGAAGGTGGTCAGCTCCAAAACGCCCTTGATCCTCGGCACGTTATCCACGTCGAAATTCGAAGCCCAAATGTATCCGACCAACTTGTCGCTGTATTTGAGCGGGAACAGCACCAGCGTATCTACGGTAGCCTTTTGGAGGGACTCATACCATGCGGGATTTCTCTGAGCAAGGAATTCCCTGTCCTGATCGTTCTTCATGATGATGCAAGTACTCCCGGCCAAAGTGTCCTTCCATGTACTCACCAAATGATAAAATTCCGTATTCATGCTAAGGCGCGTACGTGTCGCAACATAGCCTT
>JAFPRF010000172.1 GCA_017400965.1 Lachnospiraceae bacterium | reverse complement strand
AATGATGACGTCATCATAAACAGCGAGTATTATGAGTATGATGGAGCCGTTTTGGCGCATGCTTGGCAATTCACGGAATTTGAGAAATATCCCATGGAGATGACACGCAACCTGGTAATGACCATGATGCCGGATCGCATCCTTAATCCGCAGATATTTGAATATACCTTTCAGCGCGTTGCAGACGGTTTGGATTATACTCGTAATCATTATTTTCGAAAGTCTCAGACCATGACTTATAAAGACCACGTATCGGAAGAAACGCTTACCCATTTGGCAGAGAACGGAATTCGATTGGTATAATGCTGCATGACTTAAAAGGTGAGGACGTGAAGCATGGGAATCAGTGAAGTGTTGTTAAGAAGCATCAAGACAGAGTACGCGTATGTCCTAGGGACAGTCGCGCTGTTTTTGTTGTTCACTTATCTGCCCATATTCTTTTTGGACAAAGATGATTCGCATAAAAATGATTGGAGCAGCTTGGGATTTTGGATCATCATAGTTTATGCCAGGCTGATCATCATCGGCGTGACTGGCTTTTTATCAGGCGTGGTAAATCCAATCCGGATCGTTGTCAAGTATCATCAGGAATTCTCGAGCGTGACGCCGCTTATGCTTAGAGTTGGACTATACGCATTGACGCTTTTGCCAATCGCATTGTATGCGGCCTTCATTGCATTTGCGGTTTTCGGAACGAAGATCAGTGATTATTTCTTCAACAAAGAATATAACACGGGTGAGGGCGTTTACGAAGTTGCACCCGAGAATTACAAGCCCGTCAGGGAGTTTTGCGATGAACTGATGACAAGGAGACTCTTTTTCGGAGAAGGGGATGAAGCTTTTCTTCGGAGACTGAATACGCCGTTTGTTGGTAGTTACAATAAAAATCTGCAGAAGTACTTTTATTCAAAGGGAACCATCATGCCCCTTCTGAAGAATGAATTTTATGATTCCGTACAGGATGCAATTATTCTGGAACCGGATAGCGAGGAGAAGTATCCGGCATATATTTACAACGCCATTTTGACGTTGCCTGGAGAGGGAGAGAGGCTTCGTTATGCATCCTTTGCCAGATATACGAGACATGATTACATACAAGGGAAAGTTCCTTTTTTTGAGGATTACTACATCGAGTGTAAGATTTTGTATGTCGATGGGAAGCTTTACGCGATCATCGGCGTGGGAGAGAGCTTTAACGTAAGGAAGGGCATAGAGAATTCGGACACGCCTTATGAAAAGCCTTATTACGTGGTTCTGTCGGAGACGGAGAACATTACGACGTATTATGACGGTAAGTTTTATCCTCACGGTGCGATTGAGAATCTCGGAGATTTTGAGATGCGGCCCAATACGAAAGAATTTCATACAGGTGCACCATTTAGACCCATCAACTATCCCGTCAGGGTTGTGGAGCGTCTGGACCTGGAAACGATCAATGCTATTGCCGCTGAGTTTCAGGAAGGCATCCTAAAAGATACCATCAAATTCCATTTTGAGCAGAACAAGTCCAAGACAGAGGGAGGTTCCCATGGATAAGAAGGCATTGGAAGCACTGTTAAAAGACATGTCACTGGAAGAAAAGGTCATGCAGCTGGTACAGATCTCGGGCGCTGAGTACGAGGCTGACGCAGAGATCACCGGCGTTGAAAGAGGGCAGGTGAAGGACAACGTAAAGAGACTGGCTGGTAGTACACTGGGGATTTGGGGCAGTAAAAGCCTTCGGAGGATTCAGGAGCAGTATATGAGCGAGCATCCGCATCACATCCCGCTCATGTTTATGCTTGACGTGATACACGGACATAAGACGGTTCTGCCTTGCCCCTTGGGACAGGGAGCAACGTTTGATCCTGATGCGGTTAGAAAAGGTGCCGAACTGCAGGCAAGGGAGGCGGCAGCCGACGGCGTTCATGCCACCTTTTCTCCTATGGCAGACCTTTGTAGGGATGCAAGATGGGGCAGGATCATGGAATCGACTGGCGAGGACAAGCTCTTGAACTCCCGTATGGCTGCTGCCATGGTTGAGGGGTATCAAGGCAAGGACTTAAAGGACAATGCGCACGTGGCAGCTTGCGTCAAGCATTTCGCAGCGTACGGTGCTGCCGAAGGCGGAAGGGATTATAACAATACAGAGCTTTCCGAGCATACGCTCAGGGAGTACTATCTTCGCGCGTATGGCGAAGCAATCAAGAAAAAGCCGGCGATGGTCATGACTTCCTTTAACAGCATCAACGGCATCCCCGCTACGGGAAATAGGATCCTCATGAGAAAGATCTTGCGTGAAGAGTTCGGCTTCCAAGGCGTTTTGATCTCTGACTGGGCGGCCGTGGGAGAAATGATCAATCACGGGTATGCCGAGGATCAGAGAGATGCCGCTTTGAAAGGGATGCTGGCAGGCGTGGACATTGATATGTGTTCAGGCTGCTACAGCGCGCATCTGGAGGGACTGGTGAACGCAGGAATTGTTCCCATTAAGATGCTTAATGAGGCAGTGTTACGAGTCCTTAACATGAAAAATGACCTTGGCCTCTTTGAAGATCCTTTCAGGGGACTTGATGCGGATGTAACGCCTGTGATCACCGAAGAAAGCAGACGGTTAGCTAGGGAGATGGTTGCCGCAAGTATTGTACTGCTTGAGAACAAGGGCAAAACGCTGCCGCTTGGAAAAGAAAAGATTGCATTTGTCGGACCGTATGCCGATACCAAAAAGCTGCAGAGCTCCTGGGCGTTTTCGGGAGATGATGAAAACACGGTAAGCGTATGGGAAGCGGCTTCGGAGGTATATGAGGCTGAAAACATCAAGTCAGCCGCAGGCTGTACGATGCTGGACCAGGATGCCGTGACCGCACGTGAAATCCGTCACATTGATAACTGGCAGGATATCAATAACTGTCTCTTGGCAGAGGCCATTTCCGTGGCAGAGTGGGCAGACACCGTAGTGTTATGTCTCGGTGAGGACATGGCGCAATCAGGCGAAGCAACAAGTAAGGTGAGTTTAAGGCTTCCTGCCGTTCAGATGCAACTTCTGCATGAGATCAAAAAGACGGGAAAGAAGATCGTAACGCTTGTTTTTACGGGAAGACCGCTGGAGCTTATGGAAGTACGAGAACTCTCAGACGCGCTGATGGTATGTTGGTTGCCAGGCACCGAAGGCGGACACGGCATACTTGACGTACTGACGGGAAAGGTTTCTCCTTCGGGAAGACTGACCGCAAGCTTCCCCTATACCGTAGGGCAGGAGCCTTTACATTATGACATGTATCCCACGGGCAGACCTAAGCCGGAGAATGGGCCTGGACCATACACTTCAAGGTATCTTGACTGCGAAAATGGCGCACTTTATCCCTTTGGATACGGTCTTTCTTATACTTCTTTTTCATACGGTGATGCGAGGCTGAGCGCGCAAACAATGTCGCCTTATGAGACCATCACGGCATCCGTGACCGTTAAGAATACGGGAGACAGAAAGGGAAGTGCAACGGTCCAGCTTTATATCAGGGACATTACGGGCAGCCGCGTAAGGCCTATTAGGGAACTGGCTGACTTTAAGAAGATTTCCTTGGAGCCTGGTGCGGTGGAGGAAGTGAGCTTTGTCATTAACGAGGAAATGCTGCGCTTTTGGACGGCGGAAGAAAAATGGGAGAGTGAACCAGGTAAGTTCCAAGTATGGATCTGCGACAATAGCCGTGACGGAAAACCTTTGGAGTTTCAGTTAAGTTAAAGTACGTAAATGGGGTGTGGGATGAAACACAAACGCTTAAATCGAGACGGATGGGGGTTTTCTTACTATCCGTACTACCAGATGAGAATCGATGACGAGATGTTCCACGGAATGGCTTGTTTGATCAAGCTGACCGATGGCGATGCAAACTATTGGGCGACGCCAAAGGCGGGCAGGGTTCAGGTTACGGGCGCTGGGATGAGCTGGCTGGAACTGGTGCCAGATAACACATCGAGAGTGATCACAATCATGTACTTCCCCGAGGGGACGCGTGACAAGGAGAGGCATTATTATCCGATACCTTCGGATCAAAGATATCAGCCGTCCATTTATTACGTGGATATCACGGAAGGTATCGAATATGACGAGTACGGAATTGCTACCTACGTCGATAAATATCTGGACGTAATTTTTACTCCCGAAGGGGATGTCAAGATTGATGACAGAGACGAGCTTGATGCTGCTTACGCTTCGGGCGAGCTGACGAAAGAGCAGTATGACGCCGCTTTGCGGGAGTGTGACGGCATTTTACAAGAGTATTGCGAGGACATTTCAAAGACCGATGCTTGGTGCGCTAAGATCAGAGAAATGGTGGAGGAACGAATCAAAGCCGGCGAGCCGATAAAGCCATGCAAAGAGGTTTTGGAACTTCAAAACAGCAAGCTGTACAAGGTCACGACGCAATTCGCAGAACAGTCCCAGAGAATTCTTGGTGACAGCTTGACTGGCGTCTATCTTCACGGCTCTGCCGTCATGGGATGCTACAATCCCGACAAGAGCGACATAGACCTCATTGTTGTGGTGAACGATTGCCTATCCGACGAAGTGAAACGAGAATTCATGGACATGGTCATAGCGCTCAATGAAGGAGGGCCTGCCAAAGGAATTGAGATGAGTATCGTTACGAAAGCGGTATGCAACCCTTTCGTTTATCCAACACCTTTCGAACTACATTTTTCTGTAATGCATGTTGATTGGTACAAGGACAATCCTGAGGACTACGTAAGAAAGATGAACGGAACCGACGCAGACCTGGCAGCACATTTCACGATCATCAAGAAGCGCGGCAAGTGCTTGTATGGTGCTCCCATCGATGAGATTTTTGCTGAAGTGCCCAAAGCCAACTACATGCACTCCATTTGGAAGGATATTGAAGATGGGGAGGAAGAGATTACGGAGAATCCAATGTATCTCATCCTAAACCTCGCAAGGGTGCTGGCGTATACCCAAGATGGATCTGTCCTTTCCAAGAAAGAGGGCGGCGAGTGGGCGCTCAAATCTTTACCGGAGACATATCATTGTTTGATAGAAGATGCCATGAGAGAGTATACTAAGGGCATAGATGCATCTTATAACATGAATTTGGCGAAGGACTATGCCAGATATATGCTGGAACAAATTGCAAGTCGTAAATAAAGGAGGGCCGCATATGCGTAGGAAAACATGGATGAAGCGAACGATAGGTAGTATGCTTCTGGTAAGCATGATCGGTATTACTGTGATCAGCGGTTGCGGTAGTGCCACGGATGTGGGAGAGACGGCGGCATCTTCTGTGGAGAGTACTGCGCAGAGCGGCGAGTTGGACCCTATAGAGGCTTCAAAGAGCGATATAGATCCTAATGGGGAAAATGCGGAAAGTGAACATAGCCCCCTCTATATTT
>JAFPRF010000171.1 GCA_017400965.1 Lachnospiraceae bacterium | reverse complement strand
GGCATTTCCGGTAAGGACAGCATCCGGATCCTGGACGGCAGCATTACCATCACCTCCACGGAGGATGGCCTACACTCTGGTAACGATGAAGAAGCGGACAAGGGTTACGTCTATATCGCAAACGGCAACATTAAGATAAACGCTGGTGACGATGCCATTCACGGGGAATCCCGAGTTGTGATCGCAAACGGTACGATCGACGTTGCAAAGTGCACGGAGGGTATTGAAGCGGCGATCGTGGAGATCGCAGGCGGCGACGTGAACGTGGTGGCAAGCGATGATGGCATCAACGCCACCGACGGAAGCGGTACGGAAGGCTTCGGAGGAGGACGAGGCGGCTTTGGCCAGGCGGGCTCCAAGGATGCAACAAGTAGCTCCGTCAATACCAATGTCTATATCATGATCTCCGGCGGTAAGGTGACCGTGGACGCCCAGGGCGATGGCATTGATTCCAACGGCGCGCTGTACGTATCGGGCGGTGAGGTTTACGTAAACGGACCTGAAAACAGCGGCAATGGCGCTCTGGATTATGATTCCAAGGCAGAGATCACGGGTGGTACCCTGATCGCGATTGGTTCCAGTGGCATGGCCATGAATTTCTCCAGCAGCACCCAGGGCAGCGCACTGGTTACGTTTTCTGAATCCCACGCCGCAGGAGAGACCGTACAGTTAAAGGACAGTAAGGGCAACGTTATCGTCAGCTTCGTCTCCGCGAGAAAGTTCTCTACGGTTGTAGTGAGCAGTCCCCTCATGAAGCAGGGCGAGACCTATACGCTGACCTCTGGCAGTGAATCGAAGGAATTCACACTGGATCAGCTCCTCTACGGTAACGGCTCGGGTGGATTTGGAGGCTTTGGCGGACAGGGCGGTCAGATGCCGGGTGGTCAGATGCCCGGTGGCCAGATGCCTGGCGGCAAGGGCGGTTTCGACGGCCAGAAGCCAGAAGGGTTTGATGGTCAGCGGCCGGAAGGGTTCGATAAGAACTTCGAAGGCGGTATGCCAAGCTTCCCTGGAGGCTCTGACGGCGAGCGCCAGAGACCTTCCAGGCCAGAAGGCAAATCCAGTGATGAAACTTAATACAGAAACGATGCAGGGGCTTTCCGACGCGAGCGGAAAGCCCTTTACTTTTGGCCTTTCTTTCGATATACTTGTGTATAGATTTGGAGGGAAGCCTATGCCAGAAAAAGACCCGAACGTCCAAAGTGATTTCATGATAGAAAAGATCAAGGAACGCCCCATCAATAAAGGGAAACTTGTAAGGCGCATGCTGCTGACCGCGGCCATGGCGGTGATCTTTGGCCTCGTTGCGTGCTTTACTTTCCTTGCGCTCGAGCCCGTTCTCAATAAGTGGATGAATCCGGAGGAAGAACTCCCGAAGGTGTATTTCCCTGAGGAGACGGAGGAGATGTCGCCGGAGGAAATGCTGTTAGAGAGCATTATCGAATCCTCCGTGGAACTCGGTAACATCGAGGAGGATGACCCTGAGGGCAGCACGGAAACGGATGACCCGGAGAAGGCAGCGCTGGATGAGGAGCAGATCCGAAAGCTCTTATCCGAAGTGAAGCTGAACGTTATCAACTATCGCCAGATGTACTCCTCCATGACGGAGTATACGAAAACGCTCCAAAGATCCATGGTGACGCTGACCGGCATCACCTCCCGCGTCGACTGGTTCAATGACGTGAATGAGAGCAGCAACCGCTCCTCCGGCATCATCATCTACAACAATACCAAGGAGCTTTTGATCCTCGCGGATTACTCGAGCATCGCGAACTCTGAGCGTTTGAACATCACGTTCTGCAACGGCGCGGAGACGATGGCGGAATTAAAGTGCCGGGATCCTGAGACGGGACTGGCCGTGGTAACGGTGCAGATCGAAGTTTTACCCGAGAATTTCCTAGAGGACGTGATCGCCATCGCAAAGCCTGGTTCCTCGAACCACGGCAACATCGTCGGAACGCCCGTCATCGCCCTTGGCAGCCCCATGGGTACTGTGAATTCCATGGGCTATGGCGTCATCACCTCCGCCTCGGCGCAGGCCTTTGAGGTTGACGCAAATTACCGCCTGCTGCAGACGGACATCGTTGGAAGTCCCATGGCGGACGGCGTGCTTTTTAATCTCTACGGACAGTTCGTCGGGATCATCACGAAGGACTATCCTTCGGAGGGCATGGAAAACCTGATCACCGCATACGGCATCACCGATCTGAAAAAGCGCATGGAAAAGCTTTCCAATGACCAGCCCTTTACCTACGCGGGCATTTACGGAAATTCCGTGAGTTTATCCGCTCATGAGGAGCTGAACGTACCCTATGGCGCTTACGTCAGGGACATCGACATGGACTCCCCAGCCATGCGCGCCGGCATTCAAAAGGGCGACGTGATCATTCAGATGGATGAATACGTCATCAATAACTTTTCCGATTACGTATCCTTTATGCACATCAAAAATCCAGAGACGACGGTTCGCGTGACGATCCTGCGCATGGCCCAGGCCGGCTATAAGGAGATGCAGGTGGACATGACGTTGGAAGAATTAAAAGCGAAATAAAAGAGACAGGAAGGAACAGACATGAAGTACTTAAATGAACTCAAGGAAGGGGATCGCGTCTGCGATGTCTACCTTTGCAAACATAAGCAGTCCGCAGTGACCAAGAACGGAAAGAGCTACGAGAACGTGATCCTGCAGGACAAGACCGGCACCATGGATGCCAAGGTTTGGGAGCCCAACAACCCGGGGATCGAGGAATTCAGCGCCCTCGATTACGTGGAGGTTGTCGGCGACGTCAATTGCTTTATGGGAACGCTCCAGCTGAACGTAAAGCGCGTGCGCGTCTGTCATGAGGGACAGTACGATCCCGCCAATTACCTGCCCGTGAGCGAGAAGAACGTGGATGACATGTTCGCTGAGCTTCTCGGCATTATTAGGAGCATTCAGAACACCTACTTAAAACAGCTCCTGGAGAGCTTTTTTGTACAGGATCAGGAGTTTGCCAAGGCATTTCGCAAGTCCTCCGCGGCGAAGGCCGTACATCACGGCTTTGTAGGCGGACTGTTGGAGCATACCTTAAGCGTGACCAAGCTTTGCGATTATTACTGCACCGCTTATCCCATCCTCAAAAGGGATTTGCTGCTGACGGCGGCCATGTGTCATGACATCGGTAAGGTGAAGGAGCTTTCCGCCTTCCCCACCAACGATTATACCGATGACGGACAGTTCCTCGGGCATATTGTCATGGGCTCGCAGATGGTAGCGGAGAAGGCCGCAAACATCCCGAATTTCCCCCACGCGCTGCTGATCCAGGTGCAGCACTGCATCCTTGCCCATCACGGCAAGTACGAGTATGGTTCGCCGAAGCTCCCTGCGCTGGTTGAGGCCGTTGCGCTCAATTACGCGGATGATACGGATGCCAAGATGGAGACCTTTAAGGAAATCCTAAATAGCAGCGCCGGAAATATGGAGTGGCTTGGCTTTAACCGCCTGTTTGAATCTAATCTGAAGGCGACAAAGATTGATTATTAATACGGTGACGGTATGGAAGAATATAAGAAAAATGATCTGGTAAAAGTGACGATCGAGGATATCGGAAGCGAGGGCGAGGGCATCGGCAAGGTGGATGGATTCACCTTGTTTGTAAAAGACGCCGTTCCAGGCGACGTCGTGACGGCGAAGATCATGAAGAGCAAAAAGACCTATGCGTATGCGAGATTAGAGAAGGTGGAGACACCTTCTCCTTTTCGTGTGGAGCCTCCCTGCAAATTCCACAGACAGTGCGGCGGCTGCCAGCTCCAGAGCCTGAGCTACGCAAAGCAACTGGAGTTTAAGCAAAATAAGATCCGCAATAACATGGTCCGCATCGGCGGGTTTGCGCCAGAATTTGTGGATGGGATCATGGAGCCGATCGTCGGCATGGACGAGCCGCTCCGCTATCGCAACAAGGCACAGTATCCCGTGGGAACGGATAAAGAGGGAAACCTGATCACCGGCTTTTACGCGGGAAGGACCCACAGCATTATCGCCAATACGGACTGTCTTCTCGGCGTATCGGAAAATCGGGAGATTCTGGAGAACCTTTTGGAATACATGCGTGAAAATAAAGTGACGGCCTATGATGAGACCACGGGGCAGGGATTGGTGCGCCACGTCCTGATCCGCAAGGGCTTTACCAACGGCGAGCTCATGGTCTGCGTGGTCATCAACCAAAAGTGCCCGAAGGAGAATAAGCAATACCTGCCGGCGCAGGAGAGACTCCTTGCAAGGCTGACCGAACTCCCCGGCATGAAGAGCATCTCCGTGAATTTTAATGCTGAAAATACGAATGTAATCCTCGGCCGGGAGGTGCGCACCATCTGGGGCGAGCCGACCATCTTTGACATGATCCACGTGCGGGACATGAAGACCGAGGGCTATCCCTTTACGGGGGATTCCTTAACTTTCAAGATTTCGCCGCTTTCGTTCTATCAGGTGAATCCCGTGCAGACCGAAAAGCTCTATAGTTTGGCCCTCGAGTATGCCGGCCTTACCGGGAAGGAGACGGTCTGGGATCTCTACTGCGGCATCGGCACGATATCGCTCTTCTTGGCGCGCAAGGCAAAGCAGGTTTACGGCGTGGAGATCGTGGAGCAGGCTATTATGGACGCGCGGGAGAACGCTATTCGGAATGGGATTTCGAATGCAAAGTTCTTTGTGGGCAAGGCGGAGGAGGTCCTTCCCGAATATTATGAAAAACAGCAGGGCGACGAGATGCTGCATCCCGACGTCATTGTCGTCGATCCGCCCCGCAAGGGCTGCGACGACGCGTGTCTGGAAACCATGTTAAAAATGCATCCGTCCCGCATCGTTTACGTCAGCTGCGACAGCGCCACCCTAGCGAGAGACCTGAAGATCCTCTGCGGCGGCGGGTACGAGCTTAAAAAGATCCGCGGGGTCGATCAGTTCGGCATGACCGTGCACGTGGAAGTCGCTTGTTACTTAAGCAGAACATAAGCAAATCAGGAGGGGTTAGTATGAGTCAGAATGCAGAAGCGTATTTGTTTGGGCAGATCTTGGGAACGCATTCCTTCTTGCTAAAGGACGGGTTTTTAAAGCCTGACGAGTATTCCGAGATCGAGGCGAAGTATTTTCTTCCGGGCGGTGAGACCGGAACGGCCGCGACGGTGCTGGATTCCCTTGGGGTGTCCGTGAAAATGGATGGCACCTGGATCGGTACGGAAGTAGCCACGATGCTGAAGAACTTTTATGCGGGGAAGAATGTGGATCTGTCCCTGCTGCATTTTATGGAGGATGACCCTGGCGTCATGGATTACGTGGTCATCGCCGGGCTGGTGCGCTCCCCCATGGGAAGATTTCAGACCCTCTTTTCCTCGGGAAAGAAATGGTGGGGCACGCCGGAAGAAAAAGACATCGAGGGCTGTAAGGCCGTAGCCATCGACCCGTTTTTCGGGGAGGATTCGCTGAGGGCTGCAAGAATTTGTCAAAAGCTCGGCATCCCTTATGTGACGATCGACAGCAGACATGATTCGGAGCTTCATAAAAATGCTGCCGTGAACGTGGTCTCGAAGGAGTGTACCTCCCAGCATTATGCAGGAATGCCTGCGGAAGAGATCCTAAATCTCATGAAGGAGAACACGGACGGTTTGACGATCATTACCCAGGGCGGCGGAGACATGCTCTATGCGCGCCGCGGTGAGGAGATCCATCGGATGAAGCCTTTTTCGGTAGAGGTAAAGAGCACCCTCGGCGCGGGAGACACCTACAAGGCCGGTTGCGTTTATGGGTTACTCCGTGACATGAAGGATGAGGAGCTCGTGCGCTTTGCAAGTGCCTGCTCCGCCATCGCAATTTCAAGATTTCCGCTTCCGCTGAAGCCTCCGACGCTAGCGGATGTGCAGGTGATGCTAAATCGTGGAAAAAATGATTCTGGAAAATAAAATAGG
>JAFPRF010000170.1 GCA_017400965.1 Lachnospiraceae bacterium | reverse complement strand
CGGATCGTTTCTTCGAGAAGGTGGCGCAGCTTTCCAATATTTTTGCAGACTACGGCATTAAGTTTTACTTAAGCCTGAACTACGCCGCAACCATCGAGCTTGGGGGCATCGACAGTGCAGATCCCTTGGACGAGCGCGTGATCGCATGGTGGAAGGAGAAGATGAAGGAGTGCTTCGAGAAAATCCCGAACCTTGGCGGATTCCTCGTAAAGGCTGACTCCGAGGGACGTCCCGGACCCTTCACCTACGGCCGCACCCAGGCGGACGGCGCCAACATGCTCGCAGAGGCCGTAAAGCCTTACGGCGGCATCATCATTTGGAGATGCTTTGTGTACAACTGCCGTCAGGACTGGCGTGATTACAAGACCGACAGAGCCCGCGCAGGCTATGACAACTTCATTCAGATGGACGGTGACTATGCGGAGAACGTGATTCTGCAGATCAAGAACGGTCCCATGGATTTCCAGATCCGCGAGCCCATTTCCCCGCTTCTTGGAGGACTCAAGAAGACGAACCAGATGCTGGAGGTGCAGGTGGCGCAGGAGTACACCGGCCATCAGATCGACGTATGCTACCTCATGCCCATGTTCAAGGAAGTCCTCGACTTCCACACCTACTGCAAATCCGGTGCGGATACCGTGGCTGACGTGATCAGCGGACGCACCCTGGGCAACAAGAACACCGGCATCGCGGCCGTGATCAATACTGGTAACGACGCCAACTGGACGGGCAACTACCTCGCAGCGGCAAACCTCTACGGCTTTGGCCGCCTGGCGTTCCAGACCTCCCTCTCTTCCGAGGAGATCCTCGACGAGTGGATCCCGATGACCCTCTCCGCAGACGCGGAAGTCATCAAGGTCGTTAAGAACATTTTATTGAACTCCAGAGCAACCTACGAAAAGTACACGAGCCCGCTTGGCATTGGCTGGATGGTAACGCCCCATGACCACTACGGCTGCAGCGTGGACGGCTATGAATACGATCGCTGGGGCACCTACCACAGGGCAGATCACCTCGGCATCGGCGTGGACAGAACCGATAAGGGAACGGGCTACGCGCAGCAGTACTACGAGCCCAACGCCTCCATGTACAACTCCCTGGAGGATTGCCCGGAGGAGCTCCTGTTGTTCTTCCATCACGTACCTTATACGCACGTGCTAAAGACGGGTAAGACCCTGATCCAGCACATCTACGACAGCCATTTCGAGGGCTATGACGAGGCAGAAGGCTTTGCCAAGGCATGGGACGGCCTCGAGGGCAAGGTGGACGGCGAGATCTTTGCGAACGTCAAGGAGCGCTTCGGAAGACAGCTTAACAATGCCAGAGATTGGCGCGATCAGGTAAACACCTACTTCTACCGCAAGAGCGGTATCCCTGATGAAAAGGGCAGGACGATTTATTGATGAACAAGTTTATTGACTTGCATTTACATTTAGACGGCGCGGTGACGCTGCCTGTCACGCGAAAACTGGCGGAAATGCAGGGCCTTGACCTTCCAGAGAGTGACGCGGAACTCCACCGCATGCTGACGGTGCCGGATGACTGCGAAAGCCTAAACCGGTTTCTGGAATTCTTTGAGCTGCCGCTTTCCCTCATGCAGACGAAGGAAGGCCTGTCAGAGGCCGTACGCCTTTTGGCAGACGAACTGTTAGCACAGGGCGTGATCTACGCGGAATTTCGCTTTGCACCCCAGCTTCACTGTAACCGCGGTCTAACCCAGGAGCAGGCCATTTTGGCGGCGCTGGATGGCGCTTCAAAGACGGACCTCAAGGTGAATCTCATCCTTTGTTGCATGCGCGGCAGCGGAAATGAGGCCGCCAACAAAGAGACGCTGCGGCTCTCTAAGAAATACCTGGTGGAGGACGGCGGCGTGGTGGCCATCGACCTTGCAGGCGCGGAAGGGTTATTCCCCACGGCGAATTACCGTGCGCTTTTTGAAGAGGCGAAAGCCCTCGGCGTTCCCTTTACGATCCATGCAGGTGAGGCGGATGGCGCGGAGAGCGTAAGGCTCGCTATCGAATACGGTGCAAGCCGCATCGGACATGGCGTTCGGAGCT
>JAFPRF010000169.1 GCA_017400965.1 Lachnospiraceae bacterium | reverse complement strand
CGCGGCACCCCCTTCGCCTCACCCGTCCCGACCGTCAAAATCTCCAGCAACAGCCGCCTCGCCGGCTACAAGAAAAACTGGATCGACTACAACGCCGGCACCCTCCTCGAGGACAGCGACCTCGCGGCAGAAGGCAAGAACCTCTTTGACTACGTCCTCGAAGTCGCTTCTGGCAAGAAAGTCTGTAGCGAAATCGCCGGCTACCACGACATGGCGATCTTTAAACAAGGCGTAACCCTTTAGTACATTCAAAAGATACTTATAAATTGCTGTAACCCAGTGCCGCACGGGCGAACGTATCTGGGAACAATTAGCCGGCAGCACTTAGCGAACCTAGAGCCTCAAAAAACTCGAACGAGGCTTGAAGTCGAGAGAGAGTTTTTGACTGAGGGTCGACGGTGAGCTTAGTGCAGTCCGAGCCGTTCCCAGATACATTCACCTGGGCAGGCACGGCAAACAAGAAAAGGAGAGTAGAAAAATGTCATTTGTGAATAAGTTTTCATTGGAAGGTAAGATTGCACTCGTAACTGGCGCGTCCTACGGGATCGGCTTTGCCATCGCGTCCGCGTACGCTGAGGCTGGCGCCACCATCTGCTTCAACGACATCAACCAGGAGCTCGTAAACAAAGGCCTCGCAGCTTACGAAGAGCTCGGCATCAAGGCCCACGGCTACGTTTGCGACGTCACCGACGAGGCAGCAGTACAGGCCCTCGTTGCAAAGATTGAAGCTGAAGTTGGCGTCATCGACATCCTCGTGAATAACGCCGGCATCATTAAGAGAATCCCCATGATCGAGATGACCGCAGAAGACTTCAGAAAGGTCATCGACGTAGACCTCAACGCACCCTTCATCGTGTCCAAGGCAGTGCTTCCTTCCATGATCAAAAAGGGCCACGGCAAGATCATCAACATCTGCTCCATGATGTCCGAACTGGGTCGTGAAACCGTTTCCGCCTACGCAGCAGCGAAGGGCGGCCTGAAAATGCTTACAAGAAATATCTGCTCCGAGTACGGACAATACAACATCCAGTGCAACGGCATTGGACCCGGCTACATCGAAACACCCCAGACGGCGCCTCTTCGTGAGATCCAGCCTGATGGTTCCAGACATCCCTTCGATCAATTCATCTGTGCAAAAACCCCCGCAAACAGATGGCTCAAAACCGAAGAGTTACAAGGTCCCGCAGTATTCTTGGCATCCGATGCCTCTGATGCCGTAAACGGCCACATCCTTTACGTGGACGGCGGAATCCTTGCTTACATCGGCAAGCAGCCCAGCTAAATCAGGGCTTTACTCAGCACCCCATTCGCAAAATGTCAAAGGACGACATTTTTGCTCATGTGGTGTTTCCCCATATGTGAAAACAATGGCATTCATGCAAGCATGAGTCATTGTTTTCACGCATGGCTCTGAGTAAATCCATTTACCAAAAAATGTAAGAAAAAGGTGCAGTTTTACTGCATTTTTTCTTGTCAAGGTCTCAAAAACGTGGTAGAGTGGAAGTATAAATGAAAACGCTTACATTTGCAAACGTTTGACAAAAGATTCACGAATCACAAACCGCTGGAGGAAGCGCATGAGACCTAGCCTGACCTATGAACAATATCGGGGCATCGACCTTTGCTTCTTCGCGGCCATTTCTTTCTTTGCCGAGCTAGTGATCGCCCTCGCGGCGAGCCGCTGGTTCCCTGATCAGCTCTACACCGTCTCGGCAACGGCGGGCATCACGGCCATCGTATTTATGAGATGGCGCATCTACGGACTGATCCCCGCCATTCTTGGCGCCATCGCATTTTGCATCGCGATGGGAGCGAACTGGCAACAGATCCTCGTCTACTGTATTGGCAATGCCTTTGCAGCCGGCGCACTCTTGATGCTAAAGCTCGCTGGAGAGAAGAAGATCAGAACCAATGCGGTATGGACGATCTGCTTTGGCATGGTAACGCTTCTTCTCATACATACGGGAAGAGCCGTTCTTTCGATACTGTTAGGCGCTGGCCTGCACCAGGCAGCCGCCTTTTATGCAACCGATTCCCTGTCCTACGTCTTTACGGCCGTGATCCTTTGGATCGCCGCAAGACAGGACGGCATGTTTGAAAACCAAAAGGATTACTTACGAAGGCTCCATGAAAGCTTGGAAGCTGAGAAGGAGGAACTCTCATGAGTGCGAAAGCTGCGGACTATCTGATTTTTGACGAAGCGACGCAAACCTATAAAGAAGATCCGGAACAGGTGGTCAGAGACGACGTCGAGAAGCACTTTTGGCTTCACGTTGGACGGACGATCTTAAAGGACTGGCGTCTGTACCTCATGTTGGTGCCGATGCTCCTCGTGTTCCTATTTTGGCGCTACTTTCCGATGTACGAGCTGCTAGGGTGCTTTAAGAGATATGACGAGATACTACCCGTATCCGACAGACTCTTCACCGGCTTTTCCTACTTCAAGCAACTTCTCGTTGGCGGCAGCAACATCTCCACGGAATTTTGGCGGGCCCTTCGAAACACCTTCCTGCTTTCGTTCTACGGCCTTTGCTTTGGCTTCCCGATGCCGATCATTCTCGCGTTGTTCTTCAACGAGGTTCGCTCGGACGTAACGCGAAGCGTCTTCCAGGTGATGACCTACCTGCCGAAGTTCATGTCGACGGTTGTCATGACCTCCCTGACCATCATGCTGGTAAAAGGTGCCTCCTCCATGAACGGCATGGGCGTGGTATCTCAGGCGCTGGTCAACCTTGGACTGATCACCAAAGAAATGGGAGAGTCCGGCCTCTTAAATCAGCCGGGCCTGTTTAGAGCCATCTACCAGATCACTGGTATCTGGGAGGGCGCAGGATACGATAGCATCGTGTTCTTCGCAGCGATCATCGCGATTTCCCCGACCAGCTACGAAGCAGCGCAGATCGACGGTGCGGGAAAGATGGCGCAGATGCGCTACGTGGTGCTTCCCAGCATCCTTTCCACCGTGGTCATCATGCTGATCACCCGTATCGGACACCTCTTAAGCGTTGGCTACGAAAAGGTACTCCTTCTGTACAACCTGAATACTTACGTGACTGCAGACGTGGTCTCCACGTTCGCACAGCGCTACGGTATCTTATCGAACAATAAGGGCATCGCCTCAGCGGCGGAGATGATGAACAACCTGATCGGCATGCTTCTCGTGATCGGTGCCAATACCATCGCAAGAAAGGCTTCTAATACCTCGCTCTACTAATTTGGGGGAATCATGAAAAGAAAACTTGAGATTTCAGAATTGATATTTAAGATCATCAGTTACACGCTCCTCGCGGTGTTCTCACTGGCGTGCCTGTATCCCTTCGTTTACGCCATCTCCTCGGCGCTCTCGGGATACGATCCCGTCATGGACGGCACGGTGGTCCTGTTCCCGAAGGAGCTTCAGTTTGAAGCGTTCTCCAGAATGTTCAATGACAACCTTTTCTGGAATTCCTACTCGAACACCTTGTTCCTTGCCTTCTACGGAACGCTTTGGGCGCTGGGCGTTGCGATCCTAGGCGGCTACGCACTTTCGAAAAAGCGGCTCCTGTTCCGTAAGACATTTAACTTCTTTCTCGTGTTCACCATGTGGTTCTCGGCAGGCTTGGTGCCGCAGTACTTGAACTACCTGGCAACCCAGAGAGTTTTCGCAAAGGTCGGCATCAACGATGATAAGTGGCTGGTTGTTATCGCCATGGGTATGGCGGCCATGAACATCATCCTTCTTCGAAACGCTTTCGAGGGCGTGCCCTCCGAGATCGAAGAGGCAGCCATCGTTGACGGCGCAACCGAGCTTCAGGTGCTCGGAAAGGTTTACATCCCCATGACGAAGTCCACCATCGCAACTGTTGCACTGTTCTTCGCCATCTCGAGATGGAACGGTTACTACTGGGCGAGACAGATGATCCGCGACAGCAATGAGCATCCTCTGCAGGTATTCATCCGATTAAAACTCGAGGAGTTCCAGGATCCAGAGCAGATGGCAGGTTGGAGAGAAGCGTACGCTTCCGATTCCGTGATCTATGCCTTGATCGTATGCTCCGTCATCCCGATCCTCATCATTTACCCCTTCATCCAAAAGTACTTCGCGAAGGGTACCAACGCCGGCGGCGTGAAAGAATAACACAGATTGCTTACCGAACAAAGCTTAGGGAGACGTTCGGTTTGACAATATAAAAATGCAACTTAAGGGTAACAAAAACTTAAAGGAGGACATTATGAAAAAGAAAGTTCTGAAAAGACTGATGGCAGTTTGTGCCGCTGCTCTCGTAACGCTGAGCGCCTGCGGTAACTCTGCGATCGACGACGCCATTAAAAGCGCCGAAAGTTCCAACCAGGCATCCTCAGAGAGCAGCGTAGCAGCTTCCACGGATGCAAGCCAGCCCAGTGATGACGGCCAGGTAACCGTAGCTGAGCTCACCTACAAGGATGGCACCGTGCTGAGAATGGCATGTGGCTACAACAATGCAAAGACCGGCCTTCGTTTTGACGCCGACGTGGCAAAGGAAGGCGTAACGCTTGCAGACGGCGTGACCTATCATACCGGCGATTTCAAGCCGACTTGGGTAAAGGTTCAGGAGGTTCTGAACTTCACCATCGAGGATAAGTATGAGGGAGATAAGGATACCGATAACTTCACCAAGTGGACTGCAGACGCAGGCACCCTTGCTTCCGTAGACATGTTCTCCGGCAGCGCATCCCAGCTGCAGGAAGGCGGCGCAGCAGGTCAGGTAGTCAACATCGCTGAGTACCTTGACATGATGCCCAACCTGAAGGCATTCCTCGCAGACAAGCCCATCGTTCGCATGGCACTGACCGGCTCCGTAGAAGGAGATGACGCAGGCGCGATCTATGGTTCCCCTTACTTCGATGGTCTGGACGACATCGAGAAGATGCCTCTGATGCGTGTTGACTGGGTAGTTACCCTGCTCGACGGCGAAGGCGAATTCACCGCTTCCAAGAGCGACAAGACCGCGAAACCCGTATACCAGCCTTACATGCCTACCAGCGGCAAGGTAGCAGTTGAGGTTGTAAAGGCAGACGCTTCCGGCATTGAGAAGATCAACAAGGATTACGACGCAGCAGGCAACATCATCGCCAACATGAACGCAAAGGGTTCCATGACTGGCGTGGAAGCTGTCAACATGCTTCGTGAGTACATCGACAAGGCATACAACGGCTACTATGGCACACAGAGATCTAACCTCTTTATCGGCCAGAACGCAGCATGGGACGCAGACGAGCTTGTAGCGCTGCTTCGTTGCGTGGTTGCAAACTCTGCAACCCTGAACGAGAATGGCGCGAAGGTGCAGGGTCTGTTCTCTCGTGAGGAGTCCAACAACTCCCGCCGTGCAGACATCTACAGAATTGCAGGCGTTCTCTTTGGTGTCAGAGGTCTTGAGTCCCGTCAGGATTTCCTGTTCTTCGACAAGGACGGTCAGCTTCATGATGCGCGCAGTGAGGAAGATACCTATGCAGCACTCCTTCGCATGAACGACCTGGTAAAGGAAGGCCTGATCGCAGCTGACTTTATTGCATCTTCTTCCGACATCACCACCAAGAGTGACAACTATCTGAAGGATGACTTCGGATTCATGAGCTACGATTACAACCAGACCCAGACGATCTTCAACGAGAACGGCACGCTGCAGGATGGCGAGAAGTACATGGCAGTGATGATCCCCGTTGCAAGATGGAACGATGGCACTGGTGAGAAGTACATGAGATTTACCGAGTCTTGGAGATCCGCTAAGTCCGGTGGTTGGGCAATTTCCAAGCCCGGCGTTGGCGAAGACCAGGATAAGCTCTACGCAGCACTCAAGCTCATTGACTACGCTTACAGCGAGGAAGGTCAGATCCTGATGAGCTTTGGTCCCGAAGCATTCCGTGATGACGCGAACACCTTTGATTTCTATGGCAAGCAGATGCCTCACATTTCTGCAAAGAACTACGAAGATCTTTGGAAGCTGGCAAAGGGTAACTACACCAACTTCGCTCGTCAGTATCTTGGTTCCACCCTGTCCTTCAACAAGAGCCAGGCATTCGAGATGGAGTGCACCACGGCTGTTGGTAAGGAAGGTCTGCAGAACGTAACGAATGCGATCTCTCTTGGCCTGATCAAGCACCCTGAGCTGACCCTGAACTCCAACATGTGGTACACGATCGTTCCTACCGTGCTTCCTACCTCTAAGACCGATAACGATACCATCAAGGGTTACACCGAGTTGACCGGTAGCTTTAGCACCAACAAGCTGGAGAACAACGTGCTTCTGAACGTGATCATCCGCGGCACCACCGCTGAGAACAGCACGGCAGCAGGCGTTGCAGCTAGCGAAGCAGCAAGCACCATTATGAACGATTGGCACGGCAAGCAGTATCTTGCAATCAAGCAGCAGGCTTGGGAAGCCCTCAGAGATTATGCTGAGGCAAACTTCAACTAAAACAAGACGAAGGCCTCGGGGGGCTGACTTCCGTCATCCCCCTCAGGCACGTTCGCACTTCGGGTCCAGCGTAGCGGTACTAAGGCGCCAAAATACGTCGTCTAAGTACCGACGCTTGGGACACGAGCCTGAGGGGGACAACGAAAGCCTCCCCCCTCGAGGTATTGGATAGCTTTAGGAATCTCAGCATAATGCCTTGAAAGTTGGGAAAAATATGTATAAGAAGCAGATGGTATTTCAAAAAGTATTATGTTTGGTTGTGTTGATTGCGGGAGCGGTAGTTTTTCTTTATTCTCTTGGAATCATGACGGATTTATTTGATAGTTTATATTCTACCATGCGTAAAAAGGATTTGACGCAGACGACGGTGCCTGGGTCTTATCTTTACTATGAGATGCAGGATTTTAATCAGTTGTTTGTAAAGCTG
>JAFPRF010000168.1 GCA_017400965.1 Lachnospiraceae bacterium | reverse complement strand
CTCGCCCTTATCCTTTGCGGCCTGCAGGATGTCGTCCACCTCTGCATATTCATAGGCTGCTGCCACGGCGATGACGCCCTGGTGCTTGCCCGTCTCGGACATCTGATCCAGGCGCTCTTTCGTCACGAATTTCAGAAGCACGTTCGCCTTTTTCGCCTCGCGCTTGATCGTCATGATCGGTCCATCCTGACAGCCGTCCAAAACATATAATTTGTCAATCGTCTTTCCAGAGCGGAACGCCTCGATCACGGCGTTGCGCCCTTCAATGGTAAATTCCTGATATCCCATAAAAACTCCTACTTGTTTTCCAGTCCTTCGATCCCGGCCTTCATCAGCTCCAGCATCCGATCCGTCCGTCCGGAGAGATACAGATACCCATAGAGCGCCTCAAGTCCCGTCGCCTTATGATAATCGCCTAGGCTCGCGTTCTTCGCCGTGGTGTGGGGCTTTGCGTTGCGCCCCCTGCGGAGCACGTCCGCCTCCTCCTGTGTCAGGAGTGGCTTAATGATCTCCAAGATCTTCGCCTGGCTCTCTGCCTTCTCATACTTTACGGCATCATGATGCAGTGCATTGTTCGCGCGGTTTGCGCGGCACACGACCATGGTCCGCACGACCAGGCTGTACACGCCATCACCGATAAACGCCAGCGTCAGCGGCGAATAGGCGCGTATGTCCTGCTCTGGACAGGGAAACGTTTCTTTGATCTTCTCTAAGATTTCCTGCGATTCCAACGCTTTCCTCCTGGTATTAGGCTCTCGACCACTGGGTTCCTTCGCGGGTATCCTTCAGAACGATCCCCTTCTCCAAAAGCTCTGCGCGGATCGCGTCAGCCTTCGCGAAATCCTTATCCTTCTTAGCCTGTGCGCGCTCAGCGATCTTGCTCTCCACAAAGGCTGCCAGATCATCGTCCAGTGCTTCCTCCTCGAAAGGAATGGTCAGGTTCAGGGAAAGCACCTGATCAAAGCTCTCGGAAAGCGCAAACTTGGTCGCGTCATTAATGTCGGCCTTTAACATGTCATACAAAACGGTGATGGCCATGGAGGTATTGAAATCATCTGCCAGCGCCGCCTCAAACTTCTCGCGGTACTCCGCAAATGCCTTCTGATCGATCTCGCCCTCTTTGCTTAAGGAGGTGATCTTATTTACGAGCTTTTCATAAGCCTGTGCCACGTTGTCCAGATTCTCATAGGAGAACTCCAGAGGCTTGCGATAATGGCTCTGCAGGCAGAACATGCGGTATACCAAAGGATTGTACCCCTTGGACTCCAAGAGGGAAACGGTAAGGAACTCGCCCTTGGACTTACTCATCTTACCAGTCTTGTCATTCAGGTGATGTACGTGGAACCAATAGTTGCACCACTTATGGCCAAGATAGGATTCGCTCTGCGCGATCTCATTCGTGTGGTGGGGGAAGATGTTGTCCACGCCGCCGCAGTGAATGTCCATGTACTCGCCAAGGTGCTTTAAGCTGATGCAGGAGCACTCAATGTGCCAGCCGGGGTAACCAACGCCCCAAGGGCTATCCCACTTCAGTTCCTGATCATCGAACTTGGACTTTGTAAACCAAAGAACGAAATCGCTCTTATTTCTCTTATTGTCATCCTCTTCCACGTCATCGCGCACGCCAACGAGAAGCTCTTCCTCATTGTGATTGGACAGTACGTAATACTCCTTCAGCTTAGAGGTATCGAAGTAAACGTTGCCGCCTGCCACGTACGCGAAACCCTTCTCCAGAAGGCCGCTGATCATCTTGATGAACTCAGGGATGCAATTGGTCGCGGGTTCAACCACGTCAGGGGTCTTGATGTTGAGCTTTGCGCAGTCGGAAAAGAACGCGTCGGTATAGTACTTTGCGATCTCCATGACGGTCTTATGCTCACGCTTTGCGCCCTTGAGCATCTTATCCTCGCCGGTGTCTGCATCGCTGGTCAGATGTCCTACGTCCGTGATGTTCATGACACGCTTTACGTCATAGCCCACGTATCTTAAGGTCTTCTCCAGGATGTCTTCGCAGATGTAGGTGCGAAGGTTTCCGATGTGTGCGAAATGGTACACGGTAGGTCCGCAGGTATACATACGAACCTTTCCGTCCTCATTGGGTACAAACAGTTCTTCCTTCTTGGTCAGCGTATTATAAAATCTTACTTTATTCTCCATTTGAGTATCCTCTCTTTCCTAAGGTGTCAGTCTCGCGGGCCCTCTGAACAGGAACATGGCTTCCTTGATGGACACGTCGAGCAATAACATTGTCATTCGATCCACGCCTATGCCAAATCCGCCGTGGGGCGGACACCCGTACTTAAAGAATTCGAGGTAAAATGCGACGTCTTCGCCCAGACCCTTCTCCTCAGCCTGCTTTTTCAAGATGTCATAGCGATGCTCACGCTGTGCACCGGTTGTGATCTCCACGCCGCGCCAGATCAGGTCGTAGCCCTGGGGCATGCCCTTCTCGTCGCGCATGTGATAAAAAGGTCTCTTCTCCACGCCGTAGCCTGTCACGAAAAGGAATTCATGACCGAAGCGCTCCTGCGCCAGGCGGAAGGAAAGCTGCTCTGCCTCGGTGGTCAGGTCACCCTTTTCTTCCTCGGGAACGGTATAACCATACTCCTTTTCCAACGCTGCGTAGAGCTCTTGCAGATCCATGACGGGGAAGGGCGT
>JAFPRF010000167.1 GCA_017400965.1 Lachnospiraceae bacterium | reverse complement strand
GTGGAGCTGTTCTTTGAGGCCATTTGCTTCTTAGGCTTTATGCTGCTTTTGGAGGACCGCACGGTACAGCTGCGCGGCGGCAAACCGGCCAAGATCAGCAGGGGCTTCGTCTTTGTCATTTCGCTGATCTTCATTGGCGTCATTTCCATCAACATCAGGCTGATCTACCAGACGGGCGCGGACCAGACGGGCAGGATCGGTACGATCCAGATCGACAACATCAAGGGTAATCTGCAGGAGACCATCTCCGAAGCGGAAGGAAACCTCTTGCGTTTTTCCATGGGCATGGAGCAGATGATCAATGAATCGGCGAGCCTTGATGAGATCGAAAGCTACATCCGCCAGCAGAAGAACTACATTTATGACCTGACCAGCGGCAACTGTTATAATTTATACGCGGCATCCTCTGACTGGACGATCATTCCGGATTTCGAGATGCCGGAGCACTACCACGCCGTGGAGCGCGTCTGGTTCATCGGCGCGAAAAAGAACGCGGGCACCATCTACATTTCCGAGCCCTACATCGACGCGGCAACGGGGAACCTCTGCTTTACGCTGTCGAACCTTTTGTCCGACGGCGAGGTGGTTACGGCCATGGACTTTACGCTTTCCTCCGTGCAGGAGAGCGTCATGCAGATGAGTAATGACGAAAACCAGCAGGCCATGATCGTTACGAAGGATGGCACCATTGTCGGCAGCTCTGACGTGGAGACCCAGGGCAAGACCATCGCCGAGGCATATCCGGAGTATCAGGAAATGTTCGAGCGCGTAAAGGCCTCCAATGAGCACAGAAGCTTTTCCACGAAGATCGGCAGCAAGAACTACATCGTTTTCAGTAACGAGACCAGTAACGAGTGGATGCTGATCCTCTGCGTGGAATCCACGAATTTCTATTCCGAGATTTATCACCAGATGATCATGCTCGGCGCCATCGACCTTCTCATGGTGGCCGTGATCATCGTGTTCTATCTGGTGAGCGTCAATAACCAAAAGCGCGCGGAGAATGCGCTGGTTGCAACTGAAGGGTTTATCTCCAACCTGTCCGAGAAATTAAAGGCACCCGTGCATGACATCGTTACGGTCAGCGATCGGGCCTTGCGAGAGGAGATGGGCACGGAGGACGCGCTGCGGGACGTGCGCGAATACGGCAAGCGCCTGCAGGAGACGACGGAGAACCTGTTCTCTTATTCGAGCATCCTGATGAGCCGCGCGAAGGAGGATCAGACCAACGGCCGCAAGCACAGCGCCGAGACCTCCGCATCCAGCAGATACATTCGAAATGGCATCATCGGCATCTTAGTAGCGGCACTGCTCGTTGGCCTGTTCTTCTCCATCGGAACCGCGACCAAGTGGGGCCAGAGTTTGATCACCAAGGAGGCGGACAAGTACAATGCGGAGCTGAGCACCTGGATGCTGCAGCAGCAAAGTACGCTGGACATGTTCATCAACGTCATCACCGCAGATCCTTCGGTATTGGATGATTACGACGGCGCCGTGGCGTGGCTGAACGAGGTGGCGCAAAACTGCCCCGACATGTCTGTGTGCTACATGGCGAATCCTTATAATTTCGAGCATCAGGTCATCATGAACAACGGCTGGGTACCCGATGCGGATTATCACGTGGAAGAGAGACAGTGGTATATCGACACCGAGCGCTCCGGCGACGGCAACAGCATTTCCGCACCGTACTATGATGCGCAGACGGGTCTTTACTGCATCACCTTCTCGAGGATCGTGTACTCCCAGGAGGGAGAGTTCCTCGGCATTTTCGCGATTGATTGTTACATCGACCGACTGGTGCGCGTGCTGGATGACAGCTACTCCAGCTCCGGTTACGCCTTCCTCGTGGATCAGGATGGTACCATCATCAATCACCCGAGCAAGGATTACGAGATGGGCGATGATTCCATCACCAACGTCGAGGACACGGAGTATGCGGAGGCTTACCATAACGGAAGCCTGTTCGTTATGCGGGACTATGACGGCAGATACGTATCCTGCGAAGCCGAACGAAGCCAGATCTCCGGCTTTACCGTCATCGTGGTGCAAAACTGGTGGAGCATTTACGGAACGGTCCTCTTGGTAGGACTTGTGTTCCTGATCATGTTGGTGGCATCGATCATCGCCGTGGCAAAGATGATCAGCCGCTTCATCAATTGGCAGGAGGATGCGAACAAGAAGCTCGTGGAGGCAGCGCAGGCGGCCGTGTCCGCTGGTAACGCGAAGTCCAGATTCCTCGCGCAGATGTCCCATGAGATCCGAACGCCCATCAATGCAGTGCTCGGCATGAATGAGATGATCCTTCGCGAGACGGACGACAAATCCATTCAGGAATACGCCGGCAACATCCAGTCCGCAGGTAAGAACCTGCTTGGCCTGATCAATACCATCCTTGACTTCTCGAAGATCGAGGAGGGCAAGATGGAAATCCTTCCCGTAAGATACGATACGGCGTCCATGATCGACAACGTGGTGAATTCCATCTCGGGACGTGCGAAGGATAAGGGATTGACCTTTGAGACGCACGTGGACGAGAACCTGCCGACGGCGCTTTATGGCGACGACATGCGTATCTCCCAGGTGATCATGAACCTGCTGACCAATGCCGTGAAGTATACGCGTGAGGGCAGGGTTGATATGTACGTAAGCTGCGCGAAGAAGGATGCGGAGAGCGTGAGCATCGGCATCAGCGTAAAGGATACGGGTATCGGCATCAAGGAGGAGGATCTGAGTAAGCTCTTTGAGTCCTTCACGCGTCTGGAGGAGGACAGGAACCGTACCATCGAGGGCACGGGCCTTGGCATGTCCATCGTCCACAGACTCCTTACCATGATGGGCTCGAAGCTGGAAGTGAGAAGCGAGTACGGCAAAGGCTCGGAGTTCTCCTTTGAGGTAAAGCAGACGATCGTTGACGCTACGCCGATCGGCGACTTCAAGCAAAAGGCAAAGGCTGCCGCGGACAAGCGCGAGAACGAGATGAACCTGTACGCGCCGAAGGCGAAGGTCCTTGCGGTGGATGACAATGAAATGAACCTGAAGGTTATCAAGAACCTGCTGAAGATTTACGGCATCGTGCCCGATCTGGCTAGCTCCGGTGAGGAGACGCTCAAGCTCCTTGCGGAGAATGCGTATGACCTGGTGCTTCTCGATCACATGATGCCTGGCATGGACGGTCTGGAGACCTTAAAGCGCGCGAAGCAGCTGCACCTCATTAAGGACGGCATGTCCGTGATCGCGCTGACGGCGAACGCCGTGGTGGGCGCAAGAGAAGGCTATCTGGAGGCGGGCTTTGACGATTATCTCTCCAAGCCCGTGGAGCTCAAACTCCTCGAGCGCGTTTTGGAAAAGCACCTGCCGGATCGCCTGGTAGAGCGCCGCAGTAAGGCGGAGGAGAAGGACGGCAAGGCTGAGGGCAAGGAAGCCGACGCAAAGACTGCAAAGAATGCAAAGCCCAAGGAAACAAAGCATGAGGAGGAGATCCTCGAGTTTGCGCCCATGGGAGAGAACGAAGTCATGGAATTCCTTCCCGAAAGTGACGTTGATGAGAAGAAGGAACCGCCGAAGAACGTATTAGAGCTCCTTAAGCAGCATGGGATCCATACGGATGAAGGCATGTCGTACTGCGCTGGAGATCAGGACTTTTATCTGGAGATGCTCTCGGACTATGCGGAGAGCGCGAAGAACCGTCAGGAGGAGCTTGACGCCGCATACATGGCGAAGGATTGGAACGCTTATGCGATCAAGGTGCATGCGCTAAAGAGCGTTGCAAAGACGGTGGGTGACACGAAGGTCTTTGAGACGGCGAAGGACCTTGAGGCTGCTGCAAAGAACGGCGAAGGCAAGCACGTGATGGAAAAGCACCCGTTCCTCATGGCGGAGTATGCAGGCAAGGCAGCCTTCTTGAAGGAGACCATCTCTTAAGTTAAAAAAGAGGAAGTACGCATGGAGATTCAGATCCCGGAGGGAAGTTTTGAATATGAGGAGCTTTCGGGGGCAGCGATCGAGCTGACGAGATACCAGGGCCTTTCCGGACACGTGGAGATACCGGAAAGGCTCCCTGGAAAGCAGGAGCACCTGCCCGTGGGAGCCATTGGGAAAAAGGCGTTTTTAAGTAAGAAGTATCTTCGAAGCGTTACCGTGCCGAAGACGGTGGAGAGCGTTGGCGACTGGGCCTTTGCCTTTTGCGACAGCCTGCGCGAGGTGGCGTTTTTGGGGAAGGACGTCACCTTTGGAAAGGACGTATTTAAGGAATGCAGGAATCTCACCTGCATTCGCTTTGTAGAGGACGGCGATCCGCGAAAGAATCCCTGCCACGGGAACTTCGGGGAAAGCTGCAACGGCATGGGAGAGCTGACGGCAGCAGCCGTAACGCAGATGGAAAGCGCGTATCTTTTGGACGCGAAGGAAATCGGGACGGCCGAGTGGCTGGAGAAATGGGACGCGCGGATGCTGGCGATCCTGCGCGCGCCGGATGACGAAGGATATGCAAAGCAGATCCTTTGCGGCGAGGAAGACTACGAGAGCGCGGACCTCGATACCTATCTTTCAAACAGCCGGAAGAAAAAGGTGCGGCTCTTACTCCTAAGACTCCTTTGGCCGAAGGGCCTTTCGGAGGAGACGGAAAGGGAGTGCAGGGCGTATCTGCTTTCGCACACGAAGGGCTGTAAGACCCAGGAGGCCTGGGAGGTGGTGCGGGACGGTTTTGGCAACCGAAGGGAGTTTTATGAGCTGTTTGCAAGGCTAGGGCTTTTTACGAAGGAGAATGCGACGGCCGTGATCGCAGAGACGCGGGAGGATTGCCCGGAGATGAGGGCCTTCTTTTTACGCTATCAGGCGGAGCATTTTCAGACGGAGAAAAGTGACTTTTTTGACGAACTGGAATTATAGGGGGTGGATGCGATGTTTTACGTGGAAGACCAAGATCCGATCCTGGTAAAGCAGGAGGTTCGGATGGATGAAGAGGAGCTCAAAAAGCTCTATCAGGAAACCACCATGCGGTTTGGAAAATACGTGCACCGTTCCTATGACGGTGCCTATGGTCCGTATGCGTTCCAAAAGGGTTTGGAGGAGCTGCGGATCATTAAGAATTACGTTGAAACGCCGACGGACGAGACGGACAGCCTCGGGAAGGACATGATGCACTACGAGTACGATGAGTTTGTGGTGCCAGAGCTCGCTGACCTCATCAGACGCATTCTTTCCGGCGACGTGCGCGCCATCGATGAGATCAAAAAGGGACCCGCGCGGGGAACGAAGGAGACGATG
>JAFPRF010000166.1 GCA_017400965.1 Lachnospiraceae bacterium | reverse complement strand
CCTTCCCAGATTCCCGATGCCGTAGCCCCAAAGGGCGCCGAGGAAATTGGCGCCGTAGAAAACAAGGGCGCCGACAAACGTGGCAAAGGCTAAGATCGCCATGCGCTGCAGGAAAAGGCGCGAGCGCCCATGGGCCGTGCTACGCACCAAGTAGACCAGGCCTTTTTTCCGCTCCGCCTGAAATTCCATGACGATCAGGAATAAAAAGACGAGCAAAAAGAGATCCGTCAGCTGGTATTGGATCAGGAGCACGATGCCGTTGTTCTCCCCGGCCTCCACTGTCGTTCCCTCCAGCGCGCGGTACAGCTCCGTCGTCTTTTTGAGGCTCTCCGAGGCAAAGCCCTTCTTGTACATGGAGAGCATCCCCATGTTCGAGCCATTCTCCACCGTGTTTTTTAGGAAGGTCGGGTACCGTTCCAAGTAGATCTCGAGCTCTTCCCCCTGGTAGGTCACCGCCTTCTGGGGATCGATGCTTAGGACAAAAAGGATCAGGTTCATCGCGCAGAGTACGGCCAGGATCAGTAAGGTTTTCCGGTGAAAGACGCGTTTTAGTTCGCTCATGCCGTCCCACCTTCTTCCCCTGCCTTGGGCTCCTCTCTGCCCTCCGCGTAGAATAAATACACGTCCTCAAGGGTGACGTCGTCCACGGGAATGAATTCCTTCGGGAGCTCTTCCTCCGCCGCACGGAAGACAAACCCTGCGCGCCGGCGCATAATCTGGCCCTTTCCAAAAATCTCCTTCCAGTGGCTGACTTCCTCAAAGGTTCCCGTAAATTCGCAAACCTTCCCCTGGATCTCCTCCATGAGCTCTATGGGTGATCCAAACCGAAGGAGCTCTCCCTTTTTCATGAGGATCACCTTCTCCGCGATGCACTCGATGTCGCTCACGACATGGGTCGCGAGTAACACCGTCCGGTTCTTCGCGAGCTCGGCGATGTGATTACGAAGTCTGATCCGCTCTTCCGGGTCGAGGCCCGCCGTAGGCTCATCGAGGATCAAGATCTCCGGATCGTCCAACATGGCTGCTGCCAAAAGTACTCTCTGTCGCATGCCGCCCGAGAACGATCCGAGCCGCTTATGCGCCACGCCGCCTAATCCCACCAGAGCGAGAAGCTCTGCCGTCTGCTCCTTGCAGCGGCGATGCTTCATGCCCTTCAGCGCACCAACGTAGCGCAAAAACTGTCCCGCGCTGAAATCCTCATACATGCCCTGAAGCTGCGGCGTGTAGCCGACCTTCTTTCGAAACGCGGCCCCCATGGAAAGGATCTCCTTCCCGTCGTAAAGGATCTCGCCCTCGGTGCGGGGAATGTTGTCCGTGATCAAATTTAGGAACGTGGACTTTCCCGCGCCGTTCGCGCCGAGGATCCCGTACACGCCCTTATCCAGCGATAAATTAATGTCCCGAAGCGCCGTAAAATCGCCGTACTTTTTCGTCAAATGCTTGATCTCTAACATGGTAAGCACCTCATTTCATCATGACTATTGCACTTGCTGCTGCATAATTTCCTGCAGTTTTTCCCTTGTGAGCCTTCCTTCCATATAGTAGGCGAAGGTCCAGGTTCCATTCCCTTGGAAAATATCCGCAAGTGGGCACTGGTAAATCTCGTAATTTGTCATTTGCTGCTGCTTTAAGTAAATCAAATACAATTTGTCATTGCAGATTTTGTAATCCTCAAAAAGTCGTCGATCCATATCCGTGATCTCGAATTCCTCCTTCGGGATCAGGATCTTCGCGAACTGCTTTCCGGACTTATCATAGAAGTATGCACCTTCCGAATTTGCGATCATAATGTTCCCATCATAATACGTAAAGGAATTCGCTCCATTGACGCGGGACTCTTTCGGGTTATATTTTTGATAGGGAAGCTCCGTTTCAAAGGATTCATCTTCCAATACTTCCCCCGTTTTCGCATCAAAGGCAACCACGGCGATCAGACCATTCATGCCCCGTGTTCTCCCTTCGTCCGCCTCATCATAGGTGTAGGCGGGATAATAAATCCGATCCTCAGTAAACATGGGGGAGACAAAGTAAATCGGTGAGAAGTGCCGGCCGTCCTTTACGTAATCCGCAGCGCCTAACCACCCGTATAGGTTCTCCATCGTTTTGTCCGAGACATTGTATCGATTCCAGCCGCGATCTGCTCCAGTGGAGTTTGAATAATAGTACACGTAATCTCCAACGCCAGCTAGTCCCCCTGGTAAGCCCTTTGCCATGGTATCTTTCTCATAGATCTGTTCCGTCTTACCCGTGGAAAGCTCCACGCGCATCAACCCGGCGCCGCGAAGGCCCGCCTGGCCGCCGCCAAACTGAATCATGTACGGAATGTACGCATACCCCTTGTGAATGATAAAGCGGTTGTCGCTGTAATTATTCGTTTGGATCACGCCGCTGGTCCTCTTCACTTGTTGGTTTTTGGTATTTTCCGCCTCGATGATGGTCGCAACGTGGTCCATGGCGCTTCCATCCATTGCTGCTTTATATAGACTTAAGTTCACGGTCATGTCCTTCGATCCGGCATAGTCCCCGGAATAATCCACTGGAAGATCATATCCGAGAACATAGATTGCTCCCTCATACAATAAGGCATTTACAACTCTCAAATTCTTATAAGTAGCTTCGCAGTTTTCGCTCCGTTCATCATGTGTACACTCCGGCTTATTACATAAGAAAATGGATTTTCCGCTTTCCTTATCATAGTATCGAAGACAAATGGTCTCGCCCCCGTCAGAGCTGGTATACCACCCCTGCTCCGTCTCCATGATGGCGAACTGGCCGTGGTTCCATGGCGTATCCTCGGGGAGCTCCTGCTTTTTTGTAAAAAGACCGCCGTCTCCCTTGCTCTCGCCGCACCCTGCCAGCAGGCTAAGACTCATCGCCGCCAGACATAGAAGCGCAGTCAATTTTTTCTTTCTAACTGATTTCACCATGAAACCACCTCCTGTTTATTCTTCCGACAGCATTTGATCAAGCATTTCCTGCTTCTGCTCCCGTATTTCGTCTCGGTATTCCACTGGAACGTGCTTCAGTTCATTTTCCAGCTGGGTGGCAGTATATTCTGCCCATGTTTCCTTACCCTGCTTTCGATAGCACTTCGTCCACGTGCCCTTACCTGCGTAAAGATCTGGCAGCGGGCAGGCATACGTCAGAAAATAATATCTCGTTGATGCAAAATCATCATACGCATATGACATGTTATAGTCATTACCATAGGTCAGGTAAAGCTTTTCGTTGCTGATCTTAAAGTCCAAGGTGACGTCCTTCTCGACATCATTCATCTTTAGCGTCTCTTTTGGTACGGCAACCTCTCCAACCAGACTTCCCTTCGCGTCATACACCCGAACGTCTCCCATGTCCGCAATGAAAAGCTTCCCGTCGTAGAGCATCAGGGAATAATACCCGTAGCGCCTGGGATCATAACGGTATTTCTTCTTATCAAAAGCAATCCCCGTTTCAAAGGATTCCTCAGGAACGATCTTCTGCGTACTTACGTCCACGGCGATCACCGCGATCTGACCGTCCTCTTTTTCCTGATAGGTTCGAACGAGCCAGTAGGAACGATTCGCCGTAAAGCAAGGCTGTGCGTCCAATACTTCAATCGTTTTTCCAAAGATTGGCGTTTCTTCCGTCTGCTTTTCGATCTTCGGATCCATGCTTTCTATTTTTTCCTCGGAGATTACGTAACGCAGCCAACTGGTTGTTTCCGTTCTGCCGTCATAATGTCCATAATAAACGTAATCCCCCGCGCCGGAAAGGAACACGGGCGGGTGATCCTGCAGCGTTTCCACCGTTTCGATGGCCTTCGTCTGACCCGTTGCCAGATCCATTTTCAGGAACCCGCCGCCGCGCAGGCCAATGCTGCCTCTCCCGAGACGCAGGTAGTAGGAAATATAGGCAACTCCCTTATGGATGATAAAGCTCTCGTCGTTATGTTCAAAACTCAGGACCCCGGAAGTCCTTCCGTCTAAGTATTCCACCGCTTGCGCCTGTTCATTGTCCGTCTCAAATACGGTTCCCACCCTGTCGATGGCGCTGCCGTCCAGCGCCGCGCGGTACAGGCTTAAGTTGATCGTTCCTGCGCCGCTCTTATCGATGGGCTCCTCTGCCTTCGGATCCACCAGACCCTGCCAGCCGAGAAGATAAATGTACCCTTCATACAGACAGGCGTTCACCACCTTCATGCCTTGGAAGGTCGCCTCGCACTGATCGTCGCCCAAGTGCTCGCACTCCGGTTTATTGCAAAGCAGGATCGTATTCTTCGTCTCCTTATCGTAGTAGCGAAGGCACAGATCCTCCCCGAGCCCTAAGGTATACCACGCGTAGTCCGTTTCCATGATCGCGTCATACCCGTGGTTCCAGGGCGTATCCTCCGGGAGGCTGCCCTTTTTCGCAAAGAGCCCCTTGTTATCGGACCCCTCGCTCTCTTTACCGCATGCCATCACCAAGCAAAGGCACAGCATCACCATCAGTAGTCCAAGTTTTCGTTTCGATACCCGTTTCATAACGCATCTCCTCCTCTTCTTAAGAATCTCCGTCTCATGAATTACAGGCAGACAGTTTCCTATCCTTATTGTAGTACTTGTTTTCCCCGCCATCCATTAAGAACGGATTAATCTTCTTTAAGAACGGATTAAGATTCCGTTACAAAATTTATCTTCCCTGCGTTACGAAGGCGTTCGTCCACTCGCCCTTCCCCTGGAACAGGTCCTCCAGCGGGCAGCTGTAATAGTGGTATTGCTTAACAATGTTCCATCCGCCGTAGCCTACTGGGCCCGGATTACTGTTTAAGGGATCGAGCTGCTGATATTTGGTATCGGTGCTCATGTCGTAAAAGATATAGTAGAGCTTCCCATCGTTAATTTTATAATCTATGGTCACCATGTCACGATTCAGCTGGTTAGCATCACGGCTGTCCAACGCCTCCTGCACTTCCTTTGGCGCCTCGATGGATGCGAGAAGATTCCCTTCCATGTCATAAAACCATGCCTTATTAGCGTCGCCCAAAAACACCTTCTCATCATAGAGGAACACAGCCTTCACTTGGTTTCCTTCCGTAATCTTTAAGTGCAGCGTATCCTCCATCTGGCTATCACCCGTTTTAGGATCGTTGGCCATTAAGTACACCTCCCCCTCTTTGTTCACGGATAACTCGTAGAGATGCTCCGCCGTAAACAAAGACATTGGGTAATCGATTTTTTTCACGTTACCTTTCCCATCTCTCGCGTTTACCTGAATGGATTCCACTTCTCCGGTCGTCACGTCATAGCGCTTTGTCTTTGCATTCCCGTTGGAAGACCCGATCAGAAAATAAACGCTGTCTCCAATGGCGGTGAGATTGCAGGGCATGCCGACGGTCATGTTCTCGATCTGGAAAGCGTCCTCCACCTTACCCGTCGTTAGCTCCACCTTCTTTAGACCCGCACCCTGGATTCCCATCATGCCCTTGCCAAAGCGCAGGTAATAAGGAACGTATGCATAGCCCTTGTGAATGATAAAGCTGTAATCTGGCCTTTGATCGATGGAATTATGAACGGTCGTAGCACCGGAGGGATGAAAGGTCACCTCTTGGTCATTTACGTTCTCCGCGGAAAGGATCGACGCCACCTGATCGATGGAGGAGCCGTCCAATGCAATGCGATAGAGGTTGATGGAATAGGTAAGGCCGTCCTTTTCCACCGCCAGTTCATAAATTGCGCCCTCGTAAAGCACGCTGTTGATGGGATACATGTTTTTATAGGTCGCCACGCAGGTATCGCCGCCGGTATGTGCACATTCCGGTTTATTGCATAACAGAATACTCTTCCCCGTTTCCTTATCATAGAACCGCAAGGCCTGGTAACCATCCAAGTTGGATTCAAAGGTACCGTTCAAATTCCCGTAATATCCTAGCTCCGTTTCCATGATGGCATTTGCGCCATGATTCCAGGGCGTATCCTCCGGGTGCTCCTCCTTTTTCGTAAAAAGACTCTTTTGGCCTCCATCCTCGCCGCCCTCTTTTGTGCCGCAGCCAGCGAGCATGCAAAGACTCAGTAGAAAAATGCAAAGATTACAAACATATTTTGTGAATTGATGATGTTTCATGTCGCTCACCTTCCCTTCCAATTGTAGTATAGCAAGGTTTCCAAAGAAAAAAACCGCTTCCGTAGAAGCGGTCTTGTTTGACGTAGAAGTGGTCATTTCGCTGCCTGTTCAATGGAAAAGAGGATCGAAACGGCGAAGATTTGGTCCTTGGTCTCAATCTCCATGGTCCCGCCATGCTTTGCGGCGATGCGCTCCATCTGCCGAAGGCCAAAGCCGTGGCTCGCGGCGTCCGCCTTTCGGGTCACGATTTTACCGTTCTCCTTTTGGAGTTCGCCGTAGGGATTTTCGCTGAAGATGCAGAGCATGTCCATCTGCCGCGTGACGCGCAGTTTCGCCCAGCGGTCCTTTTCCGGTAGGTTCTCGCAGGCTTCGATACAGTTGTCCAAAAGGTTGCCAAACAGCGAGCAAAGTTCGTAATCTGGTATTCCGCTGCGAAGGAGTACGGGGTCAAATTCCATGGTGAGGGCGATGCCCTTTTCCTTCGCCTTCGCATCCTTACTCATGAGCACGGCGTCCAGCACGCCGATCCCCGTACGCACGGGAGGCTTTGTGGACTCGAGCTCTTCCATCACGCTCTCCAAATATTTTTGCGCATCCTCCGTCTTCCCTTCCTTTAAGAGCATTGCCACGGCGGAAAGGTGATTGTTCATGTCATGACGAAGAAGTCTCGCCTGCGTATATTTTTCATCCACCTTTTCGAAATAGAGCTGCTCTGCTTTTTCCCGCGCCGCCAGCCGAAGGTTTCGGATCTGGTGACTCGCAAGGATGGTCGAAGCGATCAGTAAGAAGATCGAAGCAAACGTAAAGATCCACCAAGCCGGTATGGGCTTATCGAAAAGGAATATGTGGGTATAACTGCCAAAAATGTTTTCCGCGAAGCCCTGCGCATACAGGGTAAATGGCATCTTATGATAGTCTAATAAGAGCTCCGCACCTAGAAGTACACCGCCAACGAGCACTGCCAGCCATTTCTTTTGCATGGACAAGACAAAAAGCGTCAGGAAGAAGACCGTCATGACCGCAAAGCACCGAAAACAGATGCGAATGGCAAGGAGCGCTGCCACCGTGATGACCTCCGGGCAGCTGCGAAATTGCGAGACGGACTGCACTGGGCGAAAAAGCTCCTCTAAGCCCCAGGTCACCTGGGCCGCGTAGACTTCCGCGAGAAAAATACCGATCATGCCGATCAGTACCGCGGGCAGAAACCACCAAAGAGAGCTTCCCTGCTTTGTAGTCAGTGCCTCTCCGCCGACGCTTTCACCAAACTGCCTCATGAAAAGAATGGCGCTGCAAACGGCAAACAAAAAGCCAACCACCAGCGCCGTTTTTCCATCCAGATACTTCGTTAACCCTGCGTCAACGCAGGCATGGAGCTTCATCTCCTCCAAGCCGTAAAAATCCTTATTCGCCTTTACGTACAAATTCTTCACTCCATTGGAAAAGAGCCGCACGTCTTGAA
Organism: Lachnospiraceae bacterium; assembly: GCA_017400965.1. Lineage (GTDB taxonomy): Bacteria > Bacillota > Clostridia > Lachnospirales > Lachnospiraceae > Acetatifactor. The sequence goes on along the minus strand of JAFPRF010000166.1, from coordinate 593 downwards.
AGTTCGTGACATTTGCCTGCACGGATTGGACGTAATACTGATAATCGCTTGTAATTCTAAGCTTCTTTTCGCAAAACTCCAAAAGCTTAAACCGCGCCCGGGCCTGCGGCAGGGAATAGGAAAAGTGACTTAGCGCCTCCTGCGTCTCCTCCTCATTATAGAGATGTCCGCTGATCACAACGAGGCGATCCTCCTGCACCCTTGACAGAACCTGTATGTATTCACTTAATTGCTCTTTTTCCAAAAGCAGCGCGCCCGCTTTACCGTCATGCTGTTCATAAACGAGATCGATCAGCTCCGCCGCCTGCCTGCACTCCTCTTTCGTATAGGGAATGTCGCCGTCAACGTAGGTTTCCTGCGAGGAGAAGAAGGCGAAGCTTAAGGCGCCGCTAAAAAGTACGGCGAGGAGCGCGGTAAGCCAGACCAGAAAAACATTTCTTTTCATGTCAGCCTCCCTTTGACGCTCTCTAAAACCTTTACCATGACGGCCTTGCGTCTTCTTCTGCTTAAGGGTAAGGCAGCCTCGTTACTCATGATCACCTGATCCGTTCCGATCCTTTTGATCTCCCGCACCTGGGCATAAACGGACTTAT
>JAFPRF010000023.1 GCA_017400965.1 Lachnospiraceae bacterium | reverse complement strand
TCAGCTTTCCGTCGACGCGATAGAATCCATGTTTGATCACAACGTTTGGAACGGGGAATGGCGTGTTGGAATCATTTTCAGTAACCATTTTCAGCATCTCTTCCGTGCTGCGATCCTCCAGAATTCCAGCCAGCTTATCGCCCTCGATGCGTCCGCCGAAGATAAAGCCCGGCGTATGGCGAATACCATAATCTGCCATGGTTCGAAGTATCGCATCTCCCGTCTCATAGCCGTATTTGTCATTGATGACCTTCAGACCCTGGACGTCAGACACCCAGAAAATCATTTTGCGCCCAGGATGACTTGTGATGTAATCCTCCACCTTTTGGAAGAAAAACTCCTTCGCGTAGAGTCCCGTCAGTGGATCCTTTTCCAGAATGGACAGCATCGCCGTAGTCTCGCGCAGTCTGATCATACATCGCAATCTGTTCCGCACGATATCGGGTACAAAGGGCTTCATGATAAAATCTGCAACGCCAAGCTCCAGGCACTGGATTTCCGCCTGAACCTCCGCTTGGTCTTCACTGCCTTTTTCCGTGACAACCACAATGGGAATGTCTCGATATCTTGCATCCACCTTGAGTTGCCGCAGCATCTCATAGCTTTCCTCTTCGGATTCTGGAAGCTCCGCGATCAGCACGGCAATGCTTCGATGATCCTTTTGCAGGATCTCTTCTGCCTGCATGCCATTCGATGCCGAAAGCACTTGATATTCACCATCCAATAGCTTATGCAGCTCGTAGACGGTCTGAGGATTCCCAGATATGATCAGAAGCTTTTTCGTCCCCTTGGAAATAAAGGCTGCCTGGCTTTTCTCACCCGTAATGTCCGCGAAGCCAACCACGGCTCTTTTGACCTCTGGCTCCTCATTTACCTTGGAAATCTTGAAACGAAATATCATTTCTTTCCCGTCGCGCAGGATTGTATACTCATGAGAATAGGCCCTTCGACCTTTGAGCTTCGCCTTGATGAAATCGGTCCTGGAAAGCTCCATCATGTCCTGCAGATCCGTCTTCGCCACGATGGTCTTAACATATCCCAACATTGCCGCTTCATAGGATGGGCCAGACCGCAGGAAATCACCAAATTGCCGATCGATCCTCTCGGTCATGCGGTATGGGATGACCAAGTCCTTATCAAAGTCCACAAAGTAAATGCTCTCATAGTTCTCTGAAAGACTCTGCAGCAATTCGCTTAAGTAATTACCCTCTTGATACAGCCTGCCATTTAGATCCATGAAATACAGATACAGCGTTTGATTCTCGTTAGAATAATCTTCCGTCGGGAATGCCTCTAAACGGAAGGGATGATACTCTCCGTCCACAAGCCTTCTGTACCGTACCCAATAATATTCATTCCCTTGATAGGCCGCAAAGAAATTGCGCATATATTCTGCATTGACAAGCTTTTTCACGTTCGCGCGGTCATCTGGGTAGATCAGCTCCTGCGTGAATTCCTCTTCCCACAGGCGCTCCAGGCTCTGATTCTCGCCGAGTACTTTTTCGGCCGCATCCTGCCCATCCCCAGCGTAAACGATGGAGTACGTGCCCTTGGTGAGATTCACAAGGACGATCTTATAATATCGGTTCCCCATTTTAGACAATGCCAAGGTCAATGCATCCTGCATAAAGCCTTCCCCTTTCCGGTGAAATCATCCCCTACCGAAAGCTCTTTACCCAATTGATGAGTGAATCATGATATATATTCTCGCGTACCGTGCGCAGCATCTGCTCCGTCACGGGACCGTTCTTTGCCATTTTTGAAAGGATTGCTTCCTGCAGCTCCTCGATGGACATGGATTCGTAGGATTTTCCTTCCGTTACCGACTTATCTTCAAAGCCCGTCTTCTTTTCTTCTGCAGGCGCAGGTGTCGGTGTTGGCTCCGTCGTCGGTACCTCTGTCTTTTCTGCTACGGGCTCCTTTACTACCACCTGCTCCTTTACGGGTTCCGCTATCGTTTCTACAATAGGAACAATCACTTCTCCCTCAGGTACGAAAATATCGCCGCCGCATCCTTGGATCTTCACCTGAATGCATCCGCCATTTGCTTCTACCCTCTGTCCGGACAGAAGTCCAACAAAGGAAGCATATCCGCAGTCAGGGAGCCGTAAATTCGCTTCCCCGTCATCATTGTTCACGGCGACGATCGCCGTCTTAAAGTTCCAGTTCCTCGAAAAGGCATATTGCCGATTTGTTAGGAGCAGCTCCGAATAATCGCCATAGGAAAGCTCCGGATGTGCCTGTCTGATCCTTCCAAGCGCTGCGATCAGCTTCGTGCAGGCATTTTCCTTAAGTGCATCTCCAAAATCTGCCAAATTCAGCTGCGGGCGAAGCGGTGCATCCGTTCCATAGGTCTTCTTTCCCTCGATGCCAAATTCCGATCCGTAATAGATCGAAGGAATGCCAGGCAGGGTATACAGCAGTACGTGCACCGGCGTAAAATGTGCCTTGTTCCAAAGCTTCGTATAAATTCTCTCCACGTCATGATTATCAACGAAGTTATAAAGCTTCAATCCGTCCGGCCTGTTGCCACCCATGCCATAGAGTCGTTTTACCGTATGAGCGATCTCGAAATAGTTGTGCTCATTGTGTCCGGAATAAAGTGCCTTGTGCAGATGATAGTTCGTCACGGAGTGGAGTGTTCCCTCGTTGACCCAGCGCGTGTAATCACCATGGATCACCTCTCCCATCAGCCAAAAATCCGGCTTCACCTCATTCGCCGTATGGCGAAGCGCCTTCATAAAATCAAAGTCCAGTACGTCCGCCGCATCCAAGCGAATGCCGTCCACGTCAAATTCCTTAACCCAGAACCGGATCACGTCACAAATGTAATCCTTGACCGCGGGATTTCTTTGATTGAGCTTAGCCATAATGTTATAGCCGCCCCAATTATCATAGGAAAACCCGTCATTAAACTCATTGTTGCCCCAGAAATTCACGTTCTGGTACCAGTCGCGATAGGGAGAATTCTCGCGGTTTGCGCGAATGTCCTGCATCGCAAAGAAGTTGCGTCCCGTATGGTTAAACACGCCATCAAAGATCACGCGAATGCCCTGCTCATGCGCCAAAGCCACAAATTCCTTTAAGTCCTCATTGGTGCCGAGTCTTCCGTCGAGCTTTTTGTAGTCCGTCGTCTCGTAGCCATGTCCCTCAGACTCAAATAAGGGTCCAATGTAGATTCCGTTGCACCCGATCTCCTTTACGTGCGCGATCCAGGGGAAGATTTCCCGCAGTCTATGCACTGGTTCCCCATAAGGATTTTTCTCGGGTGCGCCCGTCAGTCCCAGGGGATAAATATGATAGAAAATTGCCTCATCAAACCAAGCCATAATTTGTCACCTCATTCAGTAAATTATACCAAATTTTCGCAAAATAGTAAAGGAGTGTTCCTAAAAAACACTCCTTTATCTTAGAATTCTTATAGTATTCAGAACCGATACGCTTTCGCGCCATGGGCAGGCAGCGTTACCTTGATCTCACCGTCAAACATTGCCGCATCCCCCGACCAAAGCTCCGTCGCCTCAACCTTATCATAAATCTCGAACTCCTCAAGACTAGCCTTCAGTGTTGCCTCTTCATTGCCAAGGTTAAATATCGCGATATAGGTGCCACCTTCAACGTCCTGCGCGATCCAGGTAGCAAACTCTACGCCGCCGATGTTTCTCCGGAATACCTGGTGCGCATTTCTCGAGTTTTTGTGCATCCGAAGGATGCCTTCGTTCGTGAGGATCTTCATCGTAAAGTCGTCAAAGCCCGTCATCTCGCCGCCGATCATCAGCGGTGAACGGAAGATGCTCCAGAGCGTCATCATCGTGATCTGCTCATCCTCCGTGAACTTTGTCCAGTTCTCTTTTCCATAGTCCTGACGAAGAGGTCCTACGGGGAGCATGTCTGCGTCAGGCCAATGGCCGGCACCCGTATGCGTACACCACTTCTCAGCTCTCTGGAACATGTCATAGAGAAGCTCCCACTTATCCCAAAAGTCATCCGTGATACGCCACATGTTACAGGTCTGCTTAAAGAGCTCTGCCTTGTCAAGCGGCGCGGGTCCCGGTGAAATGGAAAGGATCATGTCCCTGCCGCAGCCCTTCAGCGCGTCGCTGAGCATTACCAGTTCCTCTTCGCACTGCGGCATCTCTCTCGCGATATCATCGCATTTGATAAAGTCAACGCCCCAGGAAGCATAGAGCTTAAAAATGCTGTCATAATAAGCTCTTGCTCCCTCCTTATGAGGATCTACGCCGTACATGTCGCTGTTCCAATAGCAGATGCTTGCGGTCTTTGCCACCTCTCTCGCCGTCTTATCGGTTCCAAGAACCTTGCAGTTTTGATGCACTGCCTGACGGGGAATGCCGCGCATAATGTGAATGCCGAATTTCAGGCCCAAGGAATGCACGTACTCTGCCAGCGGTGCAAAGCCTTTGCCATCCGCGGAGGACGGGAAGCGGTTCGGCGCGGGGATCAGTCTGGAATACTCATCCATGCAAAGCTCGGTGAAAGGGTGATACTCATGGCTGTTGGCATTGGGCTCATACCACTGAATGTCAACGACCACGTACTCCCATCCGAATTGCTTCAGATTCTCTGCCATAAATTTTGCGTTCTGTCTTACAATGTCTTCCGTTACGGCTGCTCCATAGCAGTCCCAACTGTTCCAGCCCATGGGCGCCGTCTTCATCTGTCCCTTCATGTCTGTCTCCCTTGTCGTATTATTTGTCGCCACGTAGCTTTAGCTGGCGAAGTTTTAAGTTCGTGTTGTAGAAATCCTTGGTGCTACAGCCCGCTCTGCCACCGCCGGCACAGGCACAGGCACACGCACAGGCACATGCACAACTACTGTGTGCGCAGCTGCTATGCGAGGTTGCACGAGGCGGAGGTGCCACGTGCGTTACGTGAACGGCCATGTAGGTATTCGGTGAAGATACGTACGGATAAAGGCCATCCGTCTTCTTCTTTTTGAGAGCCTTTTCCTCCTTGGGGATCTGTTCTTCCTTGATGATCTCCTCACTCTTGATAAAGCTCTGTCCGCAATAAGGACAATTGTTCTCGCCTTCGTTTCTCGCGCCGCCGCAGCCAGGGCAAGCGTCATAATAAACGATCTTGGTACGGGTGATCTTCGTCGTTCCGAGCCTTGCGTTACTTTCATATGCGCCAACAAGAAGCGCGACTACAACAAAAAATCCACCAAAGCCAAAGATCACAACGAATACCACCAATACGAGCAATCCAATGTTTTCCTTATGTCC
>JAFPRF010000165.1 GCA_017400965.1 Lachnospiraceae bacterium | reverse complement strand
CGCGACGCACAGGGCAACTGGGTGCCGTTCCTCACTGCGGAAAAGAATGCCGCATACGAGGAAGCAACAAAAGTTCGGGAAGAGGCCGTAGCCGGGAAAAAGAGCTTTGAAGAACTCGCAGCGAAATACAGCGAGGATCCCACGGTAACCTATTCCTTCGGCAAGGGTGAGATGGAACCTGCCCTTGAGGCCGTAGCGTTCAAGCTTGAGACGGGCGAGATCAGCACCGTGGTGGAGGGCGAGACGGGCTATCACGTACTGAAGTGCATTAGCACCTTTGACAGCGAGGAGACCCAGGCCAATAAGAAAAAGATCTTGGAGGCTAGACGGAACGAAGCCTTTGGACAGGAGTATGACGCATTTATCGAAAGCCTGGCCAAGAAGTTAAACGACGCCGCATGGGAAGAGGTTGGCCTAATCCGCGACGGGAATCTCCCGAAGTCAGACTTCTTCGACGTTTACGATAAGTTCTTTCCGAAGTCATGAACCTGGATTTATAGAAAATTAAGAAATGCGAAAAGCCTTGATCTATAAGGGATTTCGAAGAATTGTTAGCACTCGCGCAAAACGAGTGCTAATTTTGTATTGACTTTTGAAAAAGAGCGGTCTACACTAGGACATAACGGAGTGCATGAGCAGGTTTTCCGTGCACGAGAAACAGATTTGTGAAAAGAGGTAAGGTAACATGGCAACAAAGCAAGGCAGTCTATCCATTAACAGTGAAAACATTTTTCCGATCATTAAAAAATGGCTCTATTCTGATCATGACATCTTCTACAGAGAGCTCGTATCCAACGGATGCGATGCGGTGACCAAGCTGAAAAAGCTGGACATGATGGGCGAGTATACGCTTCCTGAAGGCTACAAGGCGCGCATCGACGTGATCGTGGATCCCGATAAGAAAACCTTGACGTTCAAGGATAACGGTCTTGGCATGACCGCGGACGAGGTGGAGGAGTACATCAACCAGATCGCTTTCTCCGGCGCAACTGATTTCATTGAGAAATATAAGGACAAGAGCAATTCCGACCAGATCATTGGTCACTTCGGACTGGGCTTTTATTCCGCATTCATGGTAGCGGATGAGGTTCACATCGACACCCTGTCCTACAAGGAGGGCGCAAAGCCCGTGCACTGGGAGTGCGACGGCGGTACCGAGTTTAGCATGGAGGATGGTGACCGCACCGAGGTTGGTACGACGATCACCCTGTTCCTGAACGAGGATTGCCTGGAGTTCTGCAACGAGTACAAGGCCCGCGAGGTCTTAAAGAAGTATTGTTCCTTCATGCCTACCGAGATTTATCTTTCCAAGGCAGACACCAAGGAGACCCAGATCGTGAAGGAGAGCGAGCTGCTTCCCGACGATACCGTGATCGAAGAGGTCGTTCCCGAGAAGAAGGATGAGAAAAAGGACGACGAGGCGAAGGAAGAAGAGAAGAAGCTTAAGATCAAGAAGCGCCCTGAGCTGATCAATGAGACGACGCCTCTTTGGGTTAAGCATCCCAATGACTGCACGAAGGAAGAGTATCAGGAGTTTTACCGCAAGGTCTTCCACGACTACAAGGAGCCCCTCTTCTGGATCCACCTGAACATGGATTATCCCTTTAACTTAAAGGGTATCTTGTACTTCCCGAAGATCAACATGGAGTACGAGTCCATCGAGGGCACCATTAAGTTATACAACAATCAGGTCTTCATCGCAGATAACATCAAGGAGGTCATTCCTGAGTTCCTGCTGCTCCTTAAGGGCGTGATCGACTGCCCTGACCTGCCGCTGAACGTATCCCGTTCCGCACTGCAAAATGACGGTTTCGTAAAGAAGATTGCTGAGTACATCACAAAGAAGGTCGCAGACAAGCTGGCCGGCATGTGCAAGACCGAGAAGGAAGAGTACGATAAGTATTGGGACGACATCAGCCCGTTCATCAAGTACGGGTGCTTAAAGGACGATAAGTTCTGCGAGAAGATGAATGACTACATCCTCTTCAAGAACCTGGATGGCAAGTATCTGACCTTGCCCGAGTGCTTAGAGACCAAGCCCGTGGATACCGAGAACGCGGACGGCGAGGCTAGAGATGAGAACGGTGAAAAGGTAGAGGCAGAGGTCGTAAAGGACGATGCCGAGACCGAAGAAACGTCTGAGGAAGCAAAGGAAGACGAGAAGAAGGAAAAGATCGTTTACTACGTAACCGACGAGCAGCAGCAGAGCCAGTATATCAGCATGTTCAAGGCTGCCAAGATGGACGCCGTGATCCTGACCCACACCATCGATCAGCCCTTCATTTCTCAGCTCGAGGCAAAGAACGAGGGCGTGAAGTTCCTGCGCATCGACGCGGACGTCACCGACGCCATGAAGGCAAAGACCTCCAAGAAGGCAGAGAAGGAGCTCGAGGAGCAGACCGAGAGCCTTGGTAAGCTCTTTAAGAAGGTTCTGAAGAAGGACAAGCTCACCGTTAAGGTAGAAAAGCTCAAGAATAAGAAGATTTCTTCCGTGATCACCCTGTCCGAGGAGAGCCGCAGAATGGCTGACATGATGAAGATGTATGCGATGCCCGGCATGAACATGCCTGGCATGGGCGATGAGGGCGAGACATTGATCCTCAACGCAAACCATCCCCTGGTGCAGTACGTAACGGAGCATCAGGAGGGCGAGAACGCAGACCTCATCTGCGAGCAACTCTATGATCTCGCAAAGATCCAGCATGCACCTTTGGATGCGGAGGCCATGGCGAAATTCATCGCGAGAAGCAACGACATTATGCTGCTTCTGGCAAAATAAGAGAAATGACAAGTTTGGGAGAGTCGGCTTCGTACCGACTCTCTTTTTGCGTTTGAAAAAGGCTTGCCCTTGCAGTGAAAAAGTGATAGAATGGTTAGGAAATTGTGGATTATTACGTGGCTTTGGCAATGCCAAGGCAGAAAGCGGGATAGGAGGCAGGAATGCCCGACAATAAAGTCAAAAAACAGAAAGAGAATTACGCCGAGTTAGAGGAAGAGCAGAGCGGTATCGTTCAGATGCTCATTACCTTTACGGCGATGATCGCGATAGCGGCGCTGATATGTACCGTCGTTTGGAAGGTGACCCATAAGGGACCGAGGGCGGATTTCGGTAAGGCCGTGGTGGAAGTAGACAATGAGATCTCAGGATCCCTCGCAGACGAGACGGATGCAAATCCGACGGCAGCGGAAGCAGAGATCGAAAAGGACCCGATCAACGGCGACGCCAACATGGTATTTGAGGCAGTGGATGAGGACGTCACGGCAAAGGACGCAGCAATCATCCGTATCCTTCCTGATACGGAAGGCATCACCTCCGTTGCAGGTCAGCTGCGCAACGGTCAGTTCCTAAAGCGTATCGGTATCAATAAGGACACGGGTTGGTCCAAGGTGCTTTATAATGGTCAAGAGGGCTATATCATCAGCTACTATCTGACGACGGATAAGGATTACAAGGCGGAGGAGCCTGCAAATCCTGACAACAGAGTGACGACGATGGACGGCTACGTGATCCTGTTTAGGGATTGTAACGACATTGTGACCGTGGCGACGCAGGAGTACGTAAACCTTCGTACCGAGCCTAGTACCTCGCAGGGTAAAACGACCATCAGTGCTCAGTTAAAGAGCGGTCTGACTGCCAGACGTACCGGCGTCAGCATCGATTCCGGTTGGTCCCGCGTGGAATTCAACGGACTTGAGCTCTATGTTGTAACAAAGTACATTAAGGAGGTTTCCGGCGCCACCGTTCCTGACGATGACGACGAGGAGACTGACGCACAGGAAGAATAAGTACCCAAAGACATCCCGCTTTGATGCTCGGCTTCGAGGGTCGAAACGGGATTCTTAAATGAAAGCTGATATGGGAGGCGAAGCTTTTGAGAACCATGGAATTTAAGATGGAGCGTCCGGGTCTGGTGGAGGCGGGACAAAGGGTAACCGTCACGGAGGGCGTGCTCCCGAGCAATTATTATTACACCATTGACCCGTCCCTTGCAATGTCGCCCAACATTCCCTTCCGCAATCGCTTAAAGTCGAAGGAAGGGATCGTAAAGAGCGTCGACGAGAATCCGAGAGGCTTCTACGTCAAGGTAGAGTTTGACGAGCCCGAGGTATCATAACCATTCGAGAAACTAGTTCACGTAAATTTGAAGTTAGAGAGGAAAAAATCATGAAGAAAATTTCAACGGAAAAAGCACCTGCAGCCATCGGCCCTTATTCTCAGGGAATCATCACTGGGAACCTTCTGTTTGCGTCCGGCCAGATTCCCATCAATCCCGCAAGCGGACAGATCGAGGCTACCGGCATTGTGGAGCAGACGGAGCAGGTCATGAAGAATATTGGCGCACTGCTTGAGGCAGCTGGCACCAGCTACCAAAAGGTAGTCAAGACCACTTGCTTTTTGGCAGACATGGGCGATTTCGCAACCTTCAACGAGGTTTACGCAAAGTATTTCACCGAGAAGCCCGCGAGAAGCTGCGTGGCAGTTAAGACCCTTCCGAAGAACGTGCTTTGTGAAGTGGAAGTGATCGCAGAGATCTAAAGTGATAGAGAATCGTAGGATAAAGTCATGTTACGGATTTGGATTAGTTATGCAGCCCTGTTTTTGTGGCTGGAGATCATTTATCACGTCAGCGGGTTCGGGTTCCATTTGGGGAACGTGCCGTTCACGCTGTTTACCGTATGCGCCTGGGCGTCCGTGGAGAGTTTAATCCTCCTCGTCGTCAAGGGCAAGGCAAAGAAGGTTGTCTATCAGATCGGTATTTGGTGGTCCATCGCCTGGACCGTGGCCCAGATCACCTATCTGCACATTTTCAAACAGCCAATGCTGTGGGAGGCCGTATTTACCGGCGGACAGGACGCACTGACCAATTATTGGCGCGAGGCTCTGACGGGATTTGCGCAGGTATCCCCGTACGTAGCCCTTTGCGTTCTTCCCGGCGTCGTGATCTGCGTGCTGCGTCACAAGAAAAAGATCAAACTTCCCAACTTGAATTCCATGCGCTTTATGCGCTGCCTTGTGGCGATCGTTGTCTGCGTATTTGCCTGCATCATTGACATGGCAGTCGGTAAGGCGGCAGAGGCCAATTATTATGAGAATTACAAGGAATTTTTTGATCCCCTCATGGTGGCGGAAGAGATGGGCGTGCATCCCATGCTGCAGCGTGACACGGTGATGAGCATCGCTGGCGTTTTCGAAAACATTTCCTATAAGGCCAAGAAAAAGTCTGGTAATCAACCGACGCAGCAGGCGTACAACGGTCAGGGAAACAGCGGAGCCAATACTGGCGTGACGAACCCTTCCGGGCAGGACAGTTTTAATCAGGGAAGCAATTCCTTAAACGACCCCAAGAACCCCGGAGATCCTTCGAATCCCGGCCAGGAGGTCACTCCCGATTCCACGCCGGACCCCGAGGTTTTCGTACCACAGCCCAATGCATTTAACATCGATGCAGACAAGCTGATGAGCCTTGCTGACAATAAGAAGCAGAGCTGGCTGGCGGACTACATTTTGAATGAACAGCCTACGATGACCAATGAAATGACGGGTATATTCGAGGGCTATAACGTGATCTTCCTGACCGCGGAGGGCTTTTCTCCCTATGCGGTGCGCGAGGACATTACGCCGACCTTGTACCATCTGATCCACACGGGCTTTGTATTCAATAATTATTACGTGCCCCTTTGGGCGACGAGTACCAGTGACGGTGAGTACGTCAATAATACGGGCCTGATCCCTGACGGACAGTTTAGCATGCGTAAGAGTGCGGACGATTACATGCCCTACACCTTGGCGGGCTTTTATAACCGCACGGGCATCCAGAGCCGAGCTTATCACAACAACTCGCTGTCCTACTATGACAGACACAGAACGCACCCGAACCTTGGGTATCTCTTCAAGGCCTGCAAGCTGGGCGACGTCAGCGAAAAGGAGTACGGACAGTACATCTTCCAGATGGAAGAGGCGAATCGCTGGCCTTCCTCCGACTATCAGATGATGATCGCGACGATGCCGGAGTACGTCAATGACGAGCGATTCTTCGTTTACTACATGACGGTGTCCGGACACATGAATTATCTCTTCAAGGGCAACTCCATGTCGGCGAAGAACCGTGATGCCGTGAAAGACCTTCCGCTTTCCGAAAACGGTCAGGCATACATCGCCTGCCACGTGGAGCTGGATAAGGCATTGGAGTACATGCTGGAGCAGCTCAAGGAAGCCGGACAGCTGGAAAAGACGCTGATCGTACTCAGCGCGGACCATTACCCCTACGCCATGTCGACGGAGGAGTACGAGGAGCTCGCAGGCAAGAGCCTTTCCTATGGGATGGACGTGTATCGCAACAATCTGATCATGTGGAACGTGCAATTCGAGGACGAGATCAAGGTTGTAAACAAGCCTTGCTGCTCCGTGGATCTGCTTCCCACGATCCTGAACCTCCTGGGCATGCCGTATGATTCCAGAATGTATGCCGGTAAGGACATCTTCTGCGATGAGGAGGGCATGGTCATCTTCAAGGACAGAAGCTTTGTCACCGATGGCTTGATCTACAACCGTAAGACGAAGGAAGCCATCTGGCTGAAGGACGAGTCGGGCAACTACATTGTGCCGCAGAATCAGCAGGACGACTACCTCAAGCAAAAGCAGCAGGAAGTCAAGGACCAATACCAGTTCAGCGCGTACATACTCGAGGAGAACTACTACGCTGACATTGAAGCAGCCAGAATCTATGAATAAAAATACGAGGACGAACCGCTTGGCTCGTCCTCGTTTTGTATGGTGCGATCTCGAGGGGAGGTATGGGAAAGACTTTCGAGGTCGAATGGTTAGTCGAAAGGCTTTCCCATGCCCACCCCGAGGGCTTACAGAATCTCGAAGTTGATTCCTTTCATTGCGAGATATTTGCTTATTTGTCTATCCCATACCACGTCGGCCGTCTTGTCCATGACGAAGGTCTGGTAAGATGAGCCAGTGGTAAGAATGGCCTTGCCGCCGTCGTACTTGATCGTCAGGACCAGGGACTTCAGCGGCGAATCCTTCGCCGAAAGCTTTTCCTTTTCTAGCATCGCCTTCACTTTGTCGGGCTTTAGCTGCAATACAAACTTGAAATACAGGGGCGTGCGTTTTCCCTTAATGAGGTCGAAGCACAGACCCTTGATCTCGCTCCAGGGCTGGTACTCGTAAGGGATCATCTCGGGCGTGCGATCGCTGATGGGATAGAAGTCCACGTTTACGTGACCGTCGATCGTGGTGGTGATCGCAGTGGAGATGGTGGCCTCCTCGAGCAGGAAGATGTCAAAGGCATCGCCGGTAAGGAGCGCACTCATAAATTGTTTCATGGAAGTGATCTGAAGAGCTATCATACAAGGAAATCTCCTTAGGAAGATTGTAGGTTTTCGAGAATGAGCTTCGCATATTCATGCGAGGTATGAGAGAGCAGGAACTTCTTGCCGTCCGACATTTCCGCATTCAGTAAGCCGAGCTTTTTGATATGGCGGCAGTTTAAAAGAAAATGACCTGCAGGCGGGAGAAAGCAATTGTGTTTCGCAGACCAACCGGAATAAAGATTGTACAGGTCCGTGCGCAGGATCTTTGTGCGTCCGCCCGTTAGCGTGACCTCTATGGCACGGCCCTTTGCAACGGCATACAGAATCTCGTCGTCCGTTACGTAGATCGTATCTTCCTCGTCGCGCAGCTCAATGACGGAGGGGGCGGCGTTCTTGATCTCCAGGGCGCGGTCGATGCTCTCGGAGAGTTCGGCAACTTTGATCGCCTTGTCGAGAAAGAAGACGTTTTCGGGGAAGGTTTGCTCGCGATAATTGATCTTGGAGCAGCAAAGAACGACAGGAGCCTTGCTCCCGGTTTTGGCGAGGGCCTCGATGACGTCACGCACCTCAACGCCCGGCGTCTGGCACATGTCCACGTAGAAGACGTCATACATCAGCGCATTCGAAAGAAGCGCGTCCACGTTCCCGAAGGAATCCACGTAAAGCGTTCCCGTCGTTTGGGCGCGGCGGTCCGATTCACGCTTTAAGAGGCGCTCCATCTGCTTTCTGTCAGCTCCGTTGTCATCACAGATCGCTACGTGCATCTCGTCATCCCTTTCGTTAATACCTCCCAAGTTTTCCTATGATTATTATGCTTCAATTCCGGGAAAAGTGCAAGGGAAAGCATGACGGATGATTTATATGCATAAATATACATAATATGCATTGCATATGCGTATATATGTCATATTGTTTGAATATTTATCCGTTAAATTCGCATTTTTAGTAAATATTATTCTTGCTTTTCGGCGTGACATGTTGTATAGTTGTTTCAGATTTGATTTTTATACGCTCACAGGAGGTTATTGTTATGAAGGAAAAAGTCATTCTTGCTTATTCCGGTGGCCTTGATACCACCGCCATCATTCCTTGGCTCAAGGAGAATTTTGATTATGAAGTGATCTGCGTCTGCGTTGACTGCGGACAGGCAGAGGAGCTTGACGGACTGGAAGAGAGAGCAAAGTTCTGCGGCGCTTCCAAGCTGTACATTGAGAACGTTGTTGACGAGTTCTGCGATGAGTATATCGTTCCCTGCGTACAGGCAAATGCCATCTATGAGAACAAGTACCTGCTTGGTACCTCCATGGCTCGTCCCCTGATCGCAAAGAAGCTCGTTGAGATCGCACGCAAGGAAGGCGCTACCGCGATCTGCCACGGCGCTACCGGTAAGGGTAATGACCAGATCCGTTTCGAGCTGGGCATCAAGGCACTTGCTCCCGACTTAAGGATCATCGCTGCATGGCGTAACGATAAGTGGACCATGGATTCCCGTGAGTCCGAGATCGAGTACTGCAAGGCGCATGGCATCAACCTGCCTTTCTCCGCAGACTCTTCCTACAGCCGTGACCGTAACATTTGGCACATCAGCCATGAGGGTCTCGAGCTCGAGGATCCCGCAAACGAGCCTAACTACGATCACCTTCTGGTTCTGGGCACCACGCCTGAGAAGGCTCCCGATGAGGGCGAGTACGTAACCATGACCTTTGAGAAGGGTGTTCCTACTTCCGTAAATGGCCAGAAGATGAAGGTTTCCGACATCATCCACAAGCTCAACGAGCTCGGTGGCAAGCACGGCATCGGCATCATCGACATCGTTGAGAACCGCGTTGTTGGCATGAAGAGCCGCGGCGTATATGAGACCCCTGGCGGAACCATTCTGATGGAGGCACATCAGCAGCTCGAGGAGCTCATCCTTGACCGCGATACCTACGCAATGAAGAAGGAGATGGGCAGCCGTTTTGCAAGCCTTGTTTACGAAGGAAAGTGGTTCACCCCTCTTCGTCAGGCTGAGCAGGCATTCATCGAGGAGACCCAGAAGTACGTGACCGGCGAAGTGAAGTTCAAGCTCTACAAGGGCAACATCATCAAGGCTGGCACCACCTCTCCTTACACTCTGTACAACGAGAAGATCGCTTCCTTCACCACTGGCGATCTGTACGATCATCATGATGCAGAAGGCTTCATCAACCTCTTCGGACTTTCTTGCAAGGTTCGTGCCATGAAGCTCAAGGAGCAGGGCGTAGATCTTCTGGATCTGTAATTTGAACGAAAAGCTGGGCGCCGCAGGCTTAGGCGCCCTTCTTTTGCATTTTAAATATTTTTTAGTATAATAGGTGTTATAATGAAGAAGTATGAAATTCAGACGATGACAATTGACCATTATGAAGGACTGCACGCGCTTTGGATGACCATCCACGGATTCGGCATCCGAAGCATTGACGACTCGCGGATCGGCGTGGAGCGGTTCCTGAATCGAAACCCGAAGACCAGCGTCGTGGCGGTGGCGGAGGACGGCTCCATCGTGGGCGGCATCCTTTGCGGACATGACGGCAGACGCGGATGCCTGTATCACGTGTGCGTGCGCGAGGATTATCGCCGCATGGGCATCGGTAAGGCAATGGTGGTCTATTGCATGAACGCCCTGAAGGAAGAGCAGATCAATAAGGTGAGCCTGATCGCCTTCACGAAGAACGACGTGGGTAACGCTTTCTGGAACTGCATCGGATGGACGAAGCGTCTGGACTTAAACTATTATGACTTTACCCTGAACGAGGCGAACATTACCGCCTTCAATAAGTAATTTTTCAGAGGTTTTTCCTGGCAACCGTAAACAACTTGAGGAGAACTTATGAATTTTTCTAAGTATCTGATGGATGATTTCCAAAGAGACGTGAATAAAACGATGGCAACGGTCTGTAGGATCGCTGCCCTCCTCATGACCCTGGTGATCGTACTGAATGCCACGGGTGTGTTTGCCTTGGACGGACGCGCGTATCCGCCGCTGGTGGCCAGCGTGGTCGTCATGCTGATCCCGACGCTTTACTACGATTTCCTGAACATGGATAGCCCGGGAATGCGCTATGTATTCCTGACGATGACCGTCATGATGTGCGGCATCCTCTACACCATGTTTTCCTACCACGTGGTGATCATGCTGATCTTCCCGACGGTTATGGCGTGTCTCTACTGTGATAGGCGCGACGTCATCTATACGGAAGCCATTTCGGTCCCCGTGATGATCATCGCACATCTCGGCGCCTACTACGTAAAGTACCTTTCGGATGAACCTTTGGACACGCTTTACCGCGTTGTCTTCTACGGCATTATCCCGAGACTGATCGAGTTCCTCAGCATCGCAGTGCTGTGCTACGGCATCACCGAGCGGATCCAAAAACTGATCCGCGACCTTGTGAGGAAAAACAACGAACTGGTGTCCAATGAGCAGATGCTGATCGAATCCCTGACAAAGGTCATCGAGCTGCAGTCGCAGGAGACCGGCGGCCACGTCCGAAGAGTGTCGGAATATACGAGGATCCTTTGTACCGCCTGGGGCATGACGCCGGAGATGGTATGGATGGTATCCACGGCGGCAATGATGCATGACGTCGGAAAGCTGTACGTTCCGGTCGAGGTGCAGGATAAGCCCGCGAGACTGACGGACGACGAGTATGAGATCATGAAGCGGCACGTGTACTACGGCGAGAAGATGTTCGAGAATTCCACGGGCGAGCTGATGGACATTGCAAAGAAGATCGCCCTGCAGCATCATGAACGATATGACGGCAAGGGCTACCTTGGGATCAAGGGAGAGGACATTGACTTTAACGCAAGGTGCGTTGCCATCGCGGACGTATTTGACGCGTTGGTGTCCTCGAGACCTTACAAAAAGCCTTGGACGCCTGAGGAGGCAAAGCGCCAGATCATTTCCCAGAAGGGAAGACAGTTTGATCCGGAGCTGGTGGACATTTTTGTGGCACACTTTGATGAATTCCTGGCCGT
>JAFPRF010000022.1 GCA_017400965.1 Lachnospiraceae bacterium | reverse complement strand
CCCTGTCTGAGGGCGGCGAAGGACATGAGCAAATTGAGTAAGCTCGACGAAAACTTGATTGAGGTATTCATGCCCGTCTTCCAAGGGAATGCCTTGTCATAGGCGCCCAAAAACAAGGTAACCTGCGGCTTTACGCTCACAAATACCTCGCGGATACATGCATTATCATAGGCGAAACGGTAAGTTTCGAACACCCTGCGATTGAAAAAGGTCTCCTTTCCTTCTTCCGTCAGGACAAATATGCGATGTCCTTCCTTGTGGAGTTTTTCTACCATTTTCCGCATCAGGCTGCCCGTGCTTCCGATCAGTAAAATATCCATCTTTCCCTGCCCTCTCTGGTTCTATAGTGCAATTCCTTTACGCTTTAGGTCGCTTAAAAAGTCGTTTACGTCCGACAGAGCTTCCTCCAGCGTGATCTCATAGGTATCACTTAACAACGTAGCCGCATCCTTGGGGTCGTTTTTCTTCCAATAGCTCGTTAAGATCATGGCTCCCGTTTCATTCATCGCGATCGGCGGGAAATACTTTCCCGGCTTTTGTTCCATGTCCAAAAGCCAATACTTTCCAGCCGCTTCACGAAGCTGATATCGCTGCGTTTCTGACATTTCGGTGACTTCCTTTCGCAATGCTTTATTTGCACAACATAATATTATACCATTTTTTGTGCAAAAATGAAAGCCCTTACTTTTTATCCCTCGACGATCAGGTACCTTCCGTCCCCAATGTCGAACACCTCGTCATTGTCTAAAACCTCTTCTCCTTCGGCGCCCTCAAGGTCTACGCCGACCTCTTCAAAGTACTCCAAAACTTCTTCCAAGGAGTTGCATACAACGGCCATGCAATCCTCCAAAAACTCTTCCGCTTCCTCGGGCGTCTCCGCCACGGGTTCCGGATAAAGCTGTGTCTGATTCTCTAAAAAGCATTCCAGTACTGCGTCATCGAATTCCTTCATGAATCTGTACCTCCTCTTTTACACGTTCAGTAGCTTTGCCACGTCCATCGGGTGCGCCGCCAGCGTATCTGCGCCGCCGTCTACCAGCTCTTCCCTCTCGCGGAAGCCCCAAAGCGCGCCCACCGTATAGGCACCTGCGCCGCGCCCCGTACTTACGTCCGTATTCGTATCCCCAAGATAGATCACGTTCTCCAGCTTTATCTGCGCGCCGTCAGCGTTCATCTTCTCCAAAATGCGGAACACGCCATCGGGACTCGGCTTGATCGCAAGGCCAGCCTCCTGCCCTTGGATTACGTCAAAGACATTCTTCCCAAACAGCGTCTCAACCACCTGCACCGTCTGGTCATGGGGCTTATTTGAAAGCACCGCAAGCTTCAGCCCGCGCTTTTTGCACTCCGCAACTAGCTCTGGCGTCCCTTCAAAAGGCTTCACCCCGTCCATGCAATGCACGCTAAAGATTTCCTTGTACCTGTGAAACGCCGCATCAAAGTGCTCCAGCTCCGCATCACCTGCTGCCCGCAACGCCCTCTTTACCAAGTTTGCTGCACCATCACCGGCGAAATACTGATAATCCTTATCCTCAAACGGTCCAAGACCAAATTCCTTCAAGGTCTCATTCCCACAATATGTCAGACTGTGGATCGTATCCGACAGCGTACCGTCCAGGTCAAAGATCATCGCCTTCTTCGGCGCCTTCGCCCGCTCCAATCTCGCCAGCTCCTGATACAACCGCCCCGCCGGCAACCCAACTACCGAGTTATAGTCACCCTCGATGCCCTTTACGTACTTCGCGAACTCTCCCTGGATTCCATAGGCTCCCGCCTTATCCATTGGATCTCCTGAAGCAACGTAAGAATCAATCTCTGCCTCACTCATCGGCGTCACAAGCACCTTCGTCCCCTCATGGAATGTCTTTCTCATTCCATCTTTCGTCAGGATCGTCACGCCGGTATAAACGTAATGCTCCCGACCTCGAAGCTCTCTCAGCATTCTCTTTGCGTCTTCCGCATCCTTCGGTTTCCCCAATATCTCATCATCGACAGCAACTACTGTATCGGCACCAACAACCGTTTCTTTTACCTCTAGCTGCTCCCACACCGCCTTCGCTTTGCGATAAGATAACTCTTCCACAACTACATAAGGCTTTAAGTCCGAGCCAACACTCTCGTCCGCGTCACTAACCTTAACTTCAAACTCAATTCCAATTTGCTCTAACAGCTCCCTCCGTCTCGGAGAGCCTGAAGCCAAAACCACATACATACAACTTTCACTCACTTATTAATTATTCGGGGCCATTTTCGGCGTAAAGGTTCTGCTTTCCCCTTTTGTCTTAGAGGCTTTCCCTTTCTTGGCTGCTTCCTTAGCGAGGACGTCCTGCGCGAGCACGGTCTTCTTGCCTCTGCCGTCAACCTTGTCATAGGTTCCGTCCGGCTTCAAGACGCAAGCCTTCACCGTATCAGCGAGCTGCACGTCGAGAACGTGACGCAGCTCCTCCTTCAGTTCGGGGCGATCGATGGGGAACAAGATCTCCACGCGCCTCTCTAGGTTTCTCGGCATCCAGTCCGCACTCGAGCAGTACACCTCCGGATGCTCGTCATTCTCGAAATAAAAGATTCTTGCATGCTCTAGGAAATTCCCGACGATCGAACGCACCGTGATGTTCTCGCTCACGCCAGGGATGCCAACTCGCAGACAACAAATGCCGCGCACGATCAGATCGATCTGCACGCCAGCCGCGCTCGCCTCATACAGCGCCACGATCACGTCAGGGTCACACAGCGAATTCATCTTCGCGATGATCCGCGCCTTGCGTCCCTCCAAAGCGTAATTCTTCTCACGCTCGATCAAATACAGGAACTTATCCTTCAGCCATAGCGGTGCCAGCGTAAGCTTATTCCAGAACAGTGGCTCGGAGTAACCCGACAACATGTTAAAGACAGCCGTCGCGTCCTCTCCCACCGTCTCGGAACAGGTAAGTAACCCAATGTCCGTGTACAGCTTCGCCGTTGCGTCATTATAGTTACCGGTGCCCAGATGCACGTAACGCTTAATGCCATTTTCCTCGCGGCGCACCACCAGCGTGATCTTCGAGTGTGTCTTCAGGCCCAGCAGACCGTAGATTACGTGACAGCCCGCCTTCTCCAGCTTTCTCGC
This sequence comes from Lachnospiraceae bacterium, assembly GCA_017400965.1. GTDB lineage: Bacteria > Bacillota > Clostridia > Lachnospirales > Lachnospiraceae > Acetatifactor. The sequence continues at coordinate 3,717 of JAFPRF010000022.1, read as the reverse complement.
CCAAACGATGTTGTTCTCCTCATCGAAACGCGCCTTCAACTCCACCAAAACGGAGACCTGCTTTCCGTTCTCCGCTGCCTGTGCAAGGGCTGCGATGATCGGCGAATTTCCGCTGACGCGGTAGAGCGTCTGCTTAATGGCCAGAACCTTCGGGTCCACGGCTGCCTGACGGATAAAATCCACGACAGGTTCAAAGCTCTGGTAGGGATGCTGCATGAGAATGTCACCCTTACGGATCTGCTCGAAAATATCGCATCCTGCCGGGAGCTCCGGTACGGGCTTGGGCTCGTGCTTTGGTACCTTTAAGTCATCAAAGCCTTCCAAGCCATACATCTTCATGAGGATCGTCAGATCAAGAGGTCCGTCGATCTGGTAAACGTACGCATCCTCGATGGAAAGCTCCTTCTTTAGGAATTTCAACAACTCTGCGTCCATTCCCTCTTCCACTTCCAGTCGTATACACTCACCCCACTGGCGCTTCTTGATCTGCTTTTCAATCTCCTTCAGCAGATCCTCTGCCTCATCCTCCTCGATGGTCAGGTCGGCGTTACGCATAATACGGAAGGGATGCGCGCACACGATGGAATAATTGAGGAACAGCTTTGCGATATTGCGCTCAATGATCTCCTCGAGGAGAATAACGCGTTTTTTCTCGCCCTCCTTGACGGGGAGCTCTACGATACGATTTAGCACCCCCGGAACCTGTACGGTGACAAATTCCAGCTCGCTGTTTTTCTTCTTTTTGCGCACCATGGCGCCAATGTTCAGGGTCTTATTGCGGATCAGCGGGAACGGTCTCGAGGAATCCACCGCCATGGGCGTCAGCACGGGATACACGTTCTCCTGAAAGTACCGGTCAACGAACGCGCACTCCTCCTTGTCCAGATCCTCGTGATGCGCGATAATGTGCAGACCGTCCTTTAAGAGCTGTGGGTTCAGCGCCCTGCCCCAAGTGGAATACTGTAGCTCCACGAGCTCATGGGTCGCCTTACCGATGGTCGCGAGCTGCTGCTTCGGGGTCATTCCTGCGATGTCCTTCTTGGTATAGCCGGCGTTGACCATGTCCTTGATCGACGCAACGCGCACCATGAAAAACTCATCCAGGTTCGACGCAGTAATGCTCAGGAACTTCAGCCGCTCAAACAAAGGGTTCGAGCGATCTCTCGCCTCTCCCAAAATTCTATGGTCAAACAGGATCCAGGAAAGTTCCCTGTTTTCAAAAAATCTTGCATCCTTCATCACGATGTTTGTCTTATCCGCCATAGTTTACCCCACCTAAAAATTCTTTTTTGTCTTCAGAACGGGTACAATGCTAAATACTTCCTGGAAGAACTCCGCCGATATGTCGAAGAAGCCCTTCTCCAGCGTAATGTCCTCCTGGGTGTCCACCATGAGTCGCAGCTCGTCCTCCGAAAGCTGTGCCTTCATGCCACGGAGCTTTTGCTTGTGGCTTCTGTCAAGGCTGTTGGCCAGGCGAAGGATCGCCGTCAGCTTCGCGATCGTCAAATAGCTTTCCTTCCCCGCGAAGGCATTTCCGCGGCTCTCGTTGTAGCCATAATAGATAAAGTCGCTGTGATTGTACCGAACGACGCTCGCCACGATTTCGCGCTCCGCATGGGACAGTCCGATGATCTCCGTCGCCATGATAATGTCGTAGCTCGTCTCGCCAATGTCCACGAGGGATACGTACTTGCCGCAGTCATGTAAGAGCGCCGCGATCTGCAGGTACAGCCTCTCGCGCTTGCCGAGGCCGTGGATCTTTTTCATGCTGTCGAAGATCGTGGTGGCAAGGACTTCCAAGGTCTCCGCGCGTTTGCGGCTTCCCATGTAGCGCTTGCTGATGCCGCCTGCACAGGCAACGATGTCGCGCTCGAAATCATGCTCCCCGCGGAACATCTTGATCTCTTCCGCGTACTCGTACGCCATACCGTCGCAGAGCGTAACGCCCGGTGCCCAAACCTTCTTTGCGCCCATGACCTTTGCGATGCGTCTGGTAAGTACCGCGCTGATAAGCACCAGCGGTACCTTTTCCTCGGATACGCCCAGAGTCTTTGCGGCTGCTATGGTACCGCTCGTACGGAGCAGCTGCATGAGGGTTTCGAAGTCCTCTAGATCGATCGTCGATTTATCGGGATCATTGCCCGCCCTGCGAATGGCCCAAGGCGAGATGTAATCGTCGAGCATAATGATGTTTTGGATCTCACGATCCTTAAGGTAAAGCTTTTTATAGGTATTCAGCTGCGCGCCTGCAAGCTCGTCCACCAGTGCTTCCATCTGGTCACGGCCCGCATTTACGTGCGCCAGCATCTCCTGCAGACGCAAAACGCCAAGGCGCAGGTTTTGCGTGCTCATCAGCGTGTCGTTGTCGAACAGGGACAGCTGGATGCTGCCATTGCTGATGTCCACGATCGCCGTCTTCTCCTCGATGATCCGGCGGAAGCTCTCGCCCTTGGACGCCACGGATTTGTAGTCAAGGAAGCGCTGCTCGGAGTTGCTGAGGATCTTCACTTCGATGCCCGTGCGTTGCGCGATCTGGTCGAGCACGATCAGCGTATTCTTTGTCTCGCGGATGGCACTGGTACCGTAAGCGCGGAAGGCATCCACCTGATAGGTCTTCATGACCTCCTTAAAGTTCAGGAGCGTGCGACAGAGGTCATCGATCTTCTCCCTGCTTAAGGTTCCGGTGGCATAGGTTTCGCTTCCGAGGTCGATCCTTTGGCTCAGACAATCGATCTCTCGGATCGTGTTCTTTCCGGAAAACTCAAAAATCTTCATCGTCAGTTCAAAGCTGCCCACCGATATGGCGGCGAAGGTCTTCAAACTCATTCAGTGATCCCCCTTAAGTAATCAATAAACTGACTGGCCGTACGCCCGGAGAGACCTCCGTGCGAAAGCTCCCACTTGTTCGCCTCGAGGAAGAGTTCTTCTTTCGAAAGTGTGATCCCATAGCGGTCTGCCAGTGCGCCAACGATTTGCTGAAATTCCTTCTTGTCCGGTCTGCCGAAGTAAATGGTCACGCCAAAGCGATACGCGAGGGACAGCTTTTCCTGCACGGTATCGCCGGTATGCATGTCCTCGTCCTCCTTATCGGAGTAGTTCTCACGGATAAGGTGCCTCCGGTTCGAGGTAGCGTAGATCAATACGTTCTCGGGCTTTTTCTCAAGGCCGCCTTCGATCACGGCCTTTAGGTATTTATAATCCGTCTCATAATCTTCAAAGCTTAAGTCGTCCATGTAGATGACGAAGCGATAGCCGCGGTTCTTGATCTGGCTGATCACGTCGTTTAAGTACTGGAACTGGTATTTATTGACCTCGATCACGCGAAGGCCCTTCTCGTAGTATTCATTTGTCATGGCCTTGATGCTCGAGGATTTTCCCGTGCCCGCGTCGCCAAAGAGCAGACAGTTGTTCGCGGGCTTCTTTGCAACGAACGCATCCGTATTGTCGCGGAGCTTTTTCTTTGCGCTGTCATATCCAACAAGGTCATCAAACTTGACGTGCGCAATGTTTCGGATGGGCTCGATCACGACGCCCTGCTCAGTGGTACCTACGCGGAAGGACTTATGCAGTCCAAACTTCCCGACGCCAAAGCGCTGATAGAACTTCGCCACCATCTCCCGCATCTGCCCTGCATCCTCCGCGCCGGCCATTTCCTTCGCGAGATCACAGATGTGGCCGCTGATGCGGTGGTTGTACATGCGTCCGCTCCGCTCGTCT
>JAFPRF010000164.1 GCA_017400965.1 Lachnospiraceae bacterium | reverse complement strand
GACATCGAATCCGAGAAAAAGGGCCTTGCCCTGGGCGCCATTGACTTTATCCGTAAGCCCTTTGTTCCCGAGGTGCTGGTCATGCGCGTTCGAAGGATCCTCGACATGGTGCGCCTGCAGAGAAACCTTGCGGATGAGGTCGAGAAGAAGACAAAAGAGAATCAATCTCTGTTCATACATGTCGTTCAATCCCTGGCGGACGCCATCGACGCGAAGGATTCCTACACCAACGGTCACTCCGGACGCGTGGCGGAATATGCGAGAGAGATCGCAAAGCGCGCTGGCTTCAACCACAGAGAGCAGTCCGACATTTACATGATGGGACTTCTGCATGACGTAGGAAAGATCGGTGTTCCGGATGAGGTGATCAACAAGCCTGGAAGGCTGACCGATGAGGAATTTGAGAAGATCAAAAAGCATCCCGTGATCGGTTCGCAGATTCTGCAAAACATCGAAGAGATGCCGAGCCTTGCAACTGGGGCGCGTTGGCATCATGAGAGATTCGACGGAACCGGTTATCCGGACGGCCTGAAGGGAGAAGAGATCCCGGAGGCTGCAAGGATCATCGCAGTGGCGGACGCATACGATGCAATGACGAGTTACCGAAGCTACCGCGGCGTGATCCCGCAGGAGGACGTGCGCAGGGAGATCGAGCGATGCAGCGGCACGCAGTTTGATCCGCAGTTTGCGCAGGTGATGATCAAGATGATCGACGAAGATGCGGAATTCAAGATGAAGGAAGTCCGCGACAGCGAATAAATTATCAATCGAATATTGGAGGGCACGGTCATGAAGCTGTTATTCTACGCTGCAAAGGAATACGACAAGAAGTCATTTGGAAATCTGGCAGGTCAGTTCCCGGAGATTGAAATTGAGTATATCAACCACGAACTCGAGCCAAGGAGTGCAATACTTGCGAAGGGGTATGATGCGGTCTGCGCGTTTGTCAGCGCAAACGTAGGCGCGGAGACGCTGAAGGTCTTAAGCGAGTGCGGCGTGAAGACGGTTCTCATGCGCTGCGCCGGTTTTAACAACGTGGACGTGGAGAAGGCGAAGGAGCTCGGCATCGTTGTCAAGCGCGTTCCCGGGTATTCTCCCGAGGCGGTCGCCGAGCTGGCCATGGCACTTGCCCTTGCAGTTAACAGAAGGCTTTACAAGGCCTACAATAAGGTGCGTGAGAATGATTACACCTTAAAGAATCTCCGCGGCGTGAACTTTTATCAGAAGACAGCCGGCATTGTCGGCACTGGTAAGATCGGCGCGGCAATGGCGCGGATCTGCCGTGGCTTTGGGATGCGCGTGATCGCGTACGACGTCTATCAAAATCCCGCGCTTGCGGACTTTGTGGAGTACGTAACGCTGGATGAACTGCTGGCGCAGAGCGATCTGATCTCGCTCCATTGCCCGTTAATGGACAGCACCTATCACATGATCAATATTGAAACCATAAAGAAGATGAAGGACAACGTGATCCTGGTCAACACCTCCCGCGGCGCTCTGGTGGACACCAACGAGCTGATCGAGGGCATTCGCATGAATAAGTTCCTGGGCGTAGGTCTCGACGTGTACGAGGAGGAAACGGGCAACGTCTACGAGGACCGTTCGGATGTCATCATGCAGCATTCCGTAACGGCCAGACTTCTCGCGTTCCCGAACGTCATGATCACGTCGCACCAGGGCTTCTACACCATGGAAGCGCTCGCCGCCATTGCGGAGACAACGCTGCAGAACCTGATGGATGCCAAGGAGGGCAAACACACGCCGAATGACGTGGCCTAGATGGGAGGCAAAGGATGATGAGTGGAAGGGGAATTCGCCTTTTTATGGCGGCGATCTTGCTGACCGTATCTCTTTGGCAGGCGCAGGTATCGTACGCGGAAGGAAATGCGGAAGCCGGGAAAAAGATCACCGTCGATTATACGGGGCGCAGCGAAGGCTTCGCAACGATCCTGTATGACAATACGAATGGTCTGCCGACTTCGGAGGCGAATGCCATTTTGGAGACCAAGGGCGGTTTCCTTTGGATCGGCAGTTACAGTGGACTGATCCGTTATGACGGCAACACCTTCACCAGAATGGATTCAACGACTGGTATCGCCAGTGTGGTGAGTCTTTACGTGGACAGCAAGGACAGACTGTGGGTCGGAACGAACGACAACGGCGTGGCCTTGCTGTCGAACGGAAAGGAAATTCACTTTACCAAAGCAGATGGCCTCAAATCTTCCTCCGTGCGTGAGATCACGGAAGACGCGGCGGGGAATATTTATATTGCAACGACCCATGGCATCGCCGTGGTGGATGAGAATCTGAAACTTAAGAACCTCGATGAGCCGCAGGTCAATGAGGAATACGTGCGCGAGCTGACCGCCGGTGAGGACGGCGTGCTCTATGGCCTGACCATGGCGGAAGCGGTCTTTACCATTAAAGACGGGAAATTAACGGGCTATTATGAGGGAGCGAGCATGGGCTTACCTTCCATCCACACCGTATATCCGGATCCGCAGAATCCCGGCTACGTGTATTTGGGCACGAAGGGTTCCCAGATTTATTACGGGAAGCTGGAAGATGGCATGAAAAATGCCAAGGTGATCAGCGTCTCTCCCCTTTCTTACGTCAACGACCTGCATGAATTCCAGGGTCAGCTCTGGGTTTGCGCGGACAATGGCATTGGCGTTGTTGAGAAGGGAAAGTTTAAGAAGCTTGAGAACATTCCGCTGACGCATTCCATCGAGAGTGTGACTACGGATTATCAGGGAAACCTTTGGTTTACGTCCTCCAGACAGGGCGTGATGAAGATCGTTCCCGACCAGTTCATGGATCTGTTTGACCGGTTTAGCTTGGAGAGCGAGGTCGTCAACAGCACCTGCTATTTGGACGGGAGACTGTACGTCGGAACGGACACGGGACTGATCGTACTCGGCAAGGACCGCGTCGTCAATAACATTCCGCTGGACAGCGCAATGACGGTCTCCGGCACAAATCTAGACAAGACCAATCTGATCGCACTTTTCGACGGCTGCAGGATCCGTTCGATCGTGCGTGATTCCAAGGATCGCCTGTGGTTTTCTACCTACGGAACGAACAGCCTGATCCGTTATGACCACGGCAAGGTGACGCGCTTCTCGAATCAGGACGGATTGCCTTCCGACCGCATTCGAACGGTGGTGGAGCGCTCCGACGGCGCGATCATGGTGGCCTGCACGGGCGGCGTTGCCATTCTTGAAGGCGATAAGATCACTGAAGTCTACAACGAAAAGAACGGTATCAGCAACGTGGAAATCCTGACCGCTGCGGAAGGCACCGGCGGGGATCTGGTCGTTGGCACGGACGGCGACGGCATATACGTGGTCCACGATAAGAGAGTATCGCACATCGGCACTGACGAAGGATTGCAGTCCGAGGTGGTCATGCGCATCAAGCGCGACGAAAAACGAGGGCTCTTTTGGATTGTCACGAGTAACTCCATCGCATACATGACAGAGGATTACCAAGTGACGACGGTGCAGAAGTTCCCGTATCCCAACAACTTCGACCTGATCGAGAACAGCCAGGGCGACGTGTGGGTGCTCAGCAGTAACGGTATTTACGTAGTCAAGGCCGACGAACTTCTTCAAAATAAAGAAATCTCGCCTATTTACTACAGCCGGGACAATGGCCTGTCCCGCGTGCCCACGGCGAACTCCTACAGTGACGTGTCGGCGGATGGAGACCTTTACGTGGCCTGTTCGTCTGGCGTCATTCGCGTGAACGTTGAAAAACCTTTTGAGAACGTGAATGAGATCAAGATGGACGTGCCCTTCCTTGAGGCGGACGGCGAGATGGTCTACCCGAATGCGGACGGCGAATTCATCGTTCCCGCAGAGGCGAAGAAGATCACCATCTACGGATATGCATATATTTACACGCTTATGAATCCGCAGGTGTCCTATACCTTAAAGGGTTTTGATCATGACAAGATCACGATGGATCGCAGTGATTTCGGCGAGGTCAGCTACACGAACCTAAGGGGCGGTACCTATCAGTTTGTGATGCAACTATCGGATTCCGCGGGACGGAGCGGATCGACGCTGACGGTGACCATCATTAAGCAGAAGGCCCTTTATGAAAAGCTTTGGTTCCAGGTGCTCTGCCTTGCGGTCTTCCTTGCGATCGTGGGTGCCATCATCTTCATCATTGTACGGCGTAAGCTAAAGGTTCTCATGAAGAAACGGGAAGAGGACAAGCTCCTCATCCGTGAGATCACGGAAGCCTTCGCTATGACGATCGATATGAAGGACCGTTACACCAGAGGTCATTCCACCAGAGTTGCCGAGTATACGGAGCTACTGGCAAAGGAACTGGGTTATGACGAGGAGACGGTGGAAAAGTACCGTAACATCGCTCTGCTGCATGACATCGGAAAGATCGGCGTGCCGCCTGAGGTGCTGAACAAGCCGGGCAAGCTGACGGACCAGGAATTTGGCGTCATTAAATCGCACTCGGCACTGGGCTACGAAGCGCTTCGTAAGATCAATATCATGCCGGAGCTGGCGATCGGTGCAAGGTCGCACCATGAACGGCCTGACGGTAAGGGATATCCCCAGGGACTTGCCGGGGAGCAGATCCCCAGGGTGGCGCAGATCATCGCCGTGGCAGATACCTTCGACGCCATGTACTCGGACCGTCCTTATCGTAAGAGGATGAACTTCGAAAAGGCAGTCTCGATCATCAAAGAGGTGGCTGGCACGCAGCTGGCAAGCGACGTGGTGGACGCGTTCCTAAGACTGGTTGAAAAGGGTGAGTTCCGCGATCCTAATGATACTGGCGGCGGTACCATGGAGGACATCAACAACATCCATAAGAAGCAGGATGCGGAAGCTACAAAAGAAGAACAAAAAGAGAAATGATACAAAGGATCCAATCGCGAAAGTGGTTGGATCTTTTTTGCACAAAAACGCTTGACAAGGACGGGAAATTCACGTATCGTGTGTATTATAAGGAATAATACAAAGGCGAAAGGAGAGGGAAAAGATGATCATAAGAATTGATGAACTATCAGACGTCCCAATCTATATGCAGATACGAAACCAGATCGTCATGGGAATCTCAGGCGGTGAACTGGCGGCGGGGGAGCAACTCCCGACGGTTCGTGCGCTGGCGCTGGAGATGGGGATCAACACCATGACGGTGAGTAAGGCCTACCAGCTCCTGAAGTCGGAAGGCTACATCATGACGGACCGAAAGAACGGCGCGAGAGTCCGCATGGAAATCAAACAGCAGGCGAGCATTT
>JAFPRF010000163.1 GCA_017400965.1 Lachnospiraceae bacterium | reverse complement strand
GTTTTTTGATACAATAAAGAGTAATGGATTTTGTAGTTCGTTTTCACGTTTTGGATTGTTAGTATATAAGAAGGTTAAGACATGGATAAGAACGAAGAGATCATCTATGAAAATCTTTCAGACGGGATATTGCTCGTGGAGCTAGACGGGAAGATCCGGCTAGTGAACCAGTCTGTGGCGGAGATCCTAGGGATGGGGGGCGCGGAGCTCAAGGGGAAGAAGCTCGTCCGACTCATGATGGAGCACGAGGGGAATGATGAATTCTTCCAGTGCATATTGGATGCCGTCTATTCCAAGCAAAAGAGCAGCGACATTGTGCGCTATCATTTGGGAAGCGAGGAGAAAAGACTCCGTGTCGTGAGCTCCCTCTTGCCGCCGGGGGGCGGAGGCATGGAAAAGGGCGGACTCGCGGTGCTTCTTTCCGACCTCACGAAGATCATTACGCTGAGCGAGAAAAACGAAGAACTAAACCGAAGGCTGTCCGGCTTCATCGATCGTTTTGTGCAGGTCATGATCGGCGCCGTCGAAGCAAGAACGCCCTACAACGCGAACCATACAAAGAACATGGTAAGGTACGGCACGCGCTTTTTGGACTGGTGGTGCATCCAGCCGGGACAGAGCTTCCCGGAGGAGATGCGAACGCCTGTCCTTGCGAGTATTTGGCTGCATGACATCGGAAAGCTGATCGTGCCGCGCTCCATCATGGACAAGCCGACGCGCCTTGGGAACCGCTATGAGGACGTGATGCACAGGATCACGGTGGCCATTCTTTGCGAGGAGCTGCGGGAGCAAAAAGAAGGTCCGAGCGAAGAAATCAAGGAGCGCATCGAAGCGCTGCGGGATGCAAGTGAAAAGGTAAAGACCTTAAATGAGGCCAGCTTTTTGGACGCGGAGGCGCTAAAGAGCGTTGAGGAATTGGCGAGATTGCAGTGCCTGACGCCGGAGGGAAATTACGTACCGCTGCTTGATGATTATGAGCGGGAGGCTTTGTCCATCGAGCGCGGCACACTGACGGCGAAGGAGCGCCAGTGTGTCCAGTCTCACGTGGTGCATAGCGAGAGATGCTAGAGCGGATGGGCTACACGGATGAATACGCGCACGTCAGCGAATGGGCAGGCAATCATCATGAATATTTGGACGGGAGCGGTTACCCGAAGGGGCTGAAAGGGGACGAGATCTCTTGGGAGACAAGGCTTTTAACCATCCTTGACATCTATGATTCCCTGACGGCGGACGACAGACCCTATAAACCCGCCATGGCGTCGGAAAAGGCCTTTTCCATCCTGCGGCAGATGGCGGCGGAGGGAAAGCTGGACGTGAAACTCGTGGAGCAGTTTTACGTAAGCGGCGCCTGGAAGAATGAAAAATAAAAAGCTTTCGAGGGAGTTTACGGAAGTTTCATTTTTGCTTTAGAAAGTCATCTTTACAAGGAATTCCGGCTTTGTTAGAATAAAGTGTATGATAAGGAGGCAGGCTATGACGACGGATAAGATCAAGATTTTGGACGTGGAGCAGGGCAGGGCGAGAGCACTTGAGGAAGCGGAGAAGTTCGCGGCGTATGAAGGCTATGCGCATAAGGACGCGCTGCGCGTAAGGCTTCTTGTGGAGGAGACCCTGGCCATGGTCAGCACCATCGCGGACGACTTTTTCGCAGATTTTTGGATCGACGGCACGCGCTCGGGACTTTGTTCCATTCATCTGAATATCCGCACGGAGATGGACGTGACGAAGAAGAAGGAGCTGATCGATGCCTCTAAGGAAAAACGCAATGAGGCGGCGAGAGGCCTGACCGGTAAGATCCGCGAGCTTCTTGAGAATAACCTGTATCTTCCGAGATCCCAGGCCATGGCTGGGGATTCTTCAGACCTCTTGCTACTTGGCATGATCGACATGCCGATCGCCCCCGGAGCACCCGTTCCCATGGATTACGTGGACTGGTCGCTCGAGAACTATCGTCAGGGCATTGACGACGTGAAGGAAGGCAAGCCTGAAGCGCAGGAGGCATGGGACGAGCTGGAGAAGTCCATTTTGGCGAACCTCGCGGATGACGTGCGCGTGGCGATCCGCGGCAACTCGGCGGAGCTCGTGGTGGAGAAGAAATTTACTAGACATTTGGCATAATAGGTAGGGCTAAGCATCAGAAAGGTTTGGAAACATTCGATGGCAAATCGTAAGGACGACGAGACAATTATCTACAATTTCAGGGAGGATCAGGACGAGGAGCCTTCCAAGGAGAAAAAGAGTGAGGTCACTGTTGAAAAGAATGCAGCTGACGATGAAAACAAGGAGGAACTGACGGGTAAGGCGAGCGACGATCATGGCGATGCTTCCGCGACCTCCCGCGCCGGCAAGGGCGAGAATGAGGACTATGAGGATGTGTGCTTTATCTGCCGTAGGCCGGAGAGCAAGGCGGGACGCATGTTCAAACTCCCGAATCACATCTGCGTGTGCGACGATTGCATGCACAAGACCATGGATACCGTGAGCCAGTTCGATTATCAGGGCATGTTAAATAACCCCAATCTGCAGGACCCGACGCAGGGCTTTCAGGGCGCGGGCTTCCCGAAGATCAGCTTTGTTAATCTGGCAGACCTTCAGGGCGACGGCGGCATCCCGAACAAGCAAAAGCTCAAGAAAAAGAAATCCAAGGAGAACGCAGCTCCCGCCATTGACATTAAGAACATCCCGGCGCCGCACAAGATCAAGGCGAGCCTCGATGAGTACGTGGTAGGGCAGGAGCATGCCAAGAAGGTCATCTCCGTTGCGGTTTATAACCATTATAAGCGCGTAGCGACGAACACCATGGACGAGATCGAGATCGAGAAGTCCAATATGCTTATGATCGGACCCACCGGCTGTGGTAAGACTTATTTGGTAAGGACGCTGGCAAAGCTCCTCGACGTGCCGCTGGCCATCGCGGATGCGACCTCGCTTACCGAGGCCGGATACATCGGCGACGACATCGAGAGCGTGGTTAGTAAGCTTCTCGCGGCAGCAGACAATGACGTGGAGAAGGCAGAGAGAGGCATCATCTTCATCGATGAGATCGATAAGATCGCGAAGAAGAAGGAGACCAGAAGCCGCGACGTGTCCGGTGAGAGCGTGCAGCAGGGTATGCTGAAGCTCCTCGAAGGCGCGGAGGTGGAGGTGCCCGTGGGCGCGAACAGTAAGAACGCCATGGTGCCGCTGGCGACCGTCAATACGCGCAACATCCTCTTTATCTGCGGCGGTGCGTTCCCAGATCTTGACGGGATCATCAAGGAGAGACTGACGAAGACTGCGTCCATCGGTTTTGGCGCGGACTTAAAAGATAAATATGACAATGACAAGAATATTCTTTCGAAGGTGACGGTGGAGGATCTGCGGAATTTCGGCATGATTCCCGAGTTTTTGGGGCGTCTTCCAGTGGTGTATTCGCTGGAGAGCCTGTCGAAGGAGATGCTTGTCAAGATCTTAAAGGAGCCGAAGAACGCGATTTTGAAGCAGTATCAAAAGCTTCTGGAGCTGGACGAGGTGAAGCTCCAGTTTACGGACGGCGCGCTGGAAGCCATCGCCGAGAAGGCCATGAAGCGCGATACGGGTGCGAGAGCGCTGCGCTCCATCATCGAGGAATTCATGCTCGACATCATGTATGAGATCCCAAAGGACGACAACATCGGTAAGGTGACCATTACCCGCGAGTACATCGAAGGCACCGGCGGACCCATGATCGAGATCCGCGGCGGACAGAACAATCAATAAAGTATGCTTTAGAGGCTTGTGACTTATCACAGGCCTCTTTTTTTATAAATCCTAAAGAATCCTATTGACAAATTTGTAAAAGGTGTTAATATAAACATATGAACAATCATTCATATGAAATGCATGGAGGACAAAATGATGAAGAAAACTTATAAGATCGAAGTAGATTGCGCGAACTGTGCACTGAAGATGGAAGAGGCGACCAAGACCGTTGAGGGCGTTGCAGATGCAACCGTTAGCTTTATGACCCAGAAGATGAAGGTTGAGTTTGCGGAGGGCGCAGACGAGAAGGCCGTTATGGAAAAGGTGGTCAAGGCCTGCAAAAAGGTTGAGGATGACTGCGAAATATTCCTGTAGGTAGCATGTCATGACAAAGAAGCAAAAGAAAGTATTATATCGCATTATCATCGCATCGGTGCTGCTTGTTATCTTACATTTCCTGCCGGTGAGTGGGCTTCTTGCGTTTGCACTGTACTTGATCCCGTACGCCGTGATCGGTTATGACATCCTTCGAAAGGCTTTCCTTGGCATCGTGCGCGGACAGGTTTTCGATGAGAACTTCCTGATGGCGGTGGCAACCGTTGGCGCCATGGCCCTCGGCGTGTACGAGGAGCTGACGGGCGGTGAGGGAGAGTTCGTGGAAGGCGTGGCAGTTATGCTGTTCTACCAGATCGGCGAGCTGTTTCAGGCCGTGGCCGTTGGAAAGAGCAGAAAGAACATCACCGCACTCATGGACATTCGCCCCGACTATGCCAACATAGAGGGCGAAAGCGGCGAGCTCGAACAGGTCGATCCCGATGACGTGGAGATCGGCACCGTGATCGTCGTGCAGCCCGGAGAAAAGGTACCCATCGATGGCATTGTCATGAGCGGGAGCTCTACCCTAAATACCAGCGCGCTGACCGGCGAGAGCGTTCCGAGGACCGTATCCGAAGGGGACGAGATCATCAGTGGCTGCGTGAACCTGTCGGGACTTTTGAAGATCCAGACAACCAAGGAATTTGGCGAATCAACCGTTTCGAAGATTTTGGACTTGGTGGAGAATTCCAGCATGAAAAAGTCCAAGTCGGAGAACTTTATCAGTAAATTTGCAAAAGTATATACGCCGGCGGTCTGCATCTCCGCTTTGGCGCTGGCAGTATTGCCACCCGTGATTTCCCTGCTTCTTGGGAACGCGGCGAACTTCCCGACCTGGATCATCAGGGCGCTGACCTTCCTTGTCATCAGTTGCCCCTGCGCACTCGTGATCTCGATCCCGCTTAGCTTTTTCGGCGGCATCGGCGGCGCGAGCGCCTGCGGTATCCTCGTCAAGGGCTCCAACTATCTAGAGGCCATGGCGCAGACAAGGTACGTGGTATTTGATAAGACGGGAACCCTCACAAAGGGCGTGTTTGAAGTGACGAAGATCTGCCCTGCGCCGGAGATTTTGGCAGGTGGACAGGATGCGGATGTAGCTAGAAAAAACCTTTTGGAGATGGCGGCGTATGCCGAGAGCTATTCTAATCACCCGATCAGTAAGAGCTTAAAGGATGCCTACGGACAGCCCCTCGAGATGGGACGCGTCAGCGATGCCCAGGAGATCGGCGGACATGGCGTGAAAGCCCTGGTGGATGGCAGGGAAGTTTGCGCCGGCAACGCGAAGCTCATGAAGAGCATGGGCCTTGGCTACGAAGAGGCCTGCGACGTTGGCACCGTGGTTTACGTGGCGGTGGATGGCAAATATGCTGGACACATTTTGATCTCGGACGTGGTGAAGGACGGCGCGAAGGAAGCAATCGCCGGACTGAAGGCAGCAGGCGTGAAGAAGACCGTGATGCTCACGGGAGATAACAAAGCCGTTGCGGAGGCCGTTGCGAAGAGCCTTGGCATGGATGAAGTGAGGGCAGAGCTCCTGCCTGGAGACAAGGTGGACGCTGTGGAAGCGCTCCTTGCAAAGAAGGATGCAAAGGAAAACCTCGCGTTCGTGGGCGATGGCATCAACGACGCGCCCGTACTGTCCCGCGCGGACATCGGCATCGCCATGGGTGCGCTCGGATCTGACGCCGCGATCGAGGCTGCGGACATCGTTCTCATGGATGACAACCCCGCAAAGATCGCCCTCACCATGAAGATCGCACGCAAGTGCCTTCGGATCGTTTATGAAAACATCGTGTTTGCGCTGGCTGTCAAGGCAATCTGCCTGATCCTCGGCGCCATCGGCATCGCCAACATGTGGATGGCTATTTTTGCCGACGTTGGCGTCATGGTCATTGCAGTGCTCAACGCGATCAGGTGCCTCAAGGTATCGAAATAGTCATGGACTTGGCACCGACCAGTCCTCCAATAGCAAATCGGAAATCCTACAAAACTCGCGGACATTGTTGGTAATAGCAACAAGCCCGCGAGCTTTTGCGTGCGCACCGATCAAGAAATCCATTGGCCCGATCGGCACTCCCTGACGCTCTAAGTCCGCCCGGATCCGTCCATATTCCTCTGCAGCCTCAGCATCAAACGGCAAGATGGTGATCGAGGCCAGGAACAGTAGAAGCGCCAAACGATTCTTCTCTGGGTACGAGCTTTTCTCCACCCCATGCGACAATTCCGCGTAAGTGATCGAAGAAATGCAAAGCTCTCCCTCTGCACAGGCCAACATTTTGGCCAATACGTGCGGATTTTTCTTGATCGCAAAGATACAAGTATTCGTATCAAGCATGTACTTCATCATAACGACTCCCTTTCCTGCAACCTGTCCGGAACCCGCTCAATCATAAAATCCTCCGTGAAAAGATCCAAACTCTGCAAAAGAGAATTCATTCCGCTACCCTTCGGCATCAAGATCACAACCTCACCGATCTTTGCCACCGTTACCTCCGTTCCACTAAAACGACACTCCTTCGGCAAACGCACCGCCTGACTTTCCCCATTCTTAAACAATTTCGCTGTCATCATAATGATCACGCCCCTTTCTGTAATTAAAGTATATATTAAAGTATATACTTTTGCAAGATTTTTTGATAGGCAACTCTTGCGTTTTTTATGGATTCATGGCAAATTAGAAGGGAAAGGGTGGAGATGCCAATGGACAAATTGTTTAAATCGGTAGTGGAAAAGTGCAAGATGGCAGGCTTTGCAGAGGGTGTGAGGAAGAAGGCACACTATGGGGAGGACGACCTTGAACTCCTTTGCGAAATCTTGGAGAAGATATTTGAATGCATGGAATGTGCTGCAACATGGAGCGCGAAAGACACGGATGCTGGCTTGCAACAGGAAGTCATTATGACCCTGGGAGCAGGTGTAGATGAACTGCAAGAGACCTTTCTCGCTAAAGGAGAAATTACGGAGGCCTACATGGTCGAGGTCCTCGCCAGTGAAATTCTTCTTTTGGCATATGCGGAGTACAACCAATGGATCAAAGACCACACGGACAAGACCGTGGCAAGATACTATTTCCTTGGCGCGGATTCGGAACACATCCTGGAAGACTTACCATCCATCCTAACCCGTAGTGGCCTCCCTGTTACCTGTACCGAAGGCTACTGCATGCTTCCCAAGAAAACCGTGGCCTTCTACGCCCAACTAACCACCGACCATTCTGCTGTCTGCGAGGGCATCTGCATGGGCTGCAACCGTACCGACTGCCCCAACCGCATGACCACCGCCTCCAGCAACATTGGAAACAAAACCCTCGATAGACCTTTAACATATGGATATTCTAAAATTTTTGGCCTCTAATTTTGGCTCTTTCGATAACCTAAGTGCCTAAACACGGGCCCCACCCCGCGAACAATTAGCCGGCAGCCTTAGCGAACATGTTGCAAGCTTTGCTTGCAATCCCGAACAACGTGAGGGACGTGCCGAAGGGCACGCCAAGACGGCCTCAAAAGACGCGAACGAGGCTTGAAGTCGAGTGAGCGCCTTTGCCTGAGGGTCGACGGTGAGCTTAGTGCAGTCCGAGCCGTTCCCGAAGGGGCGCTTGCCGCCAGTCACGAAGAGGAGCCGTTCGCGGGGTGGGGCCCGTGC
>JAFPRF010000162.1 GCA_017400965.1 Lachnospiraceae bacterium | reverse complement strand
GATCTGGGTCTCATACTGCTTTAAGGTATCAAAAAGCTCGTCATACTCTGCGCCATGCATCAGGTGCGTGGGCTGAACCACCAGCGTCTTTACGCCGTTGTTTACTGCACGCTCCAGTGCCTGCTCCACGTTGTCGATCTTCTCTCCGTCTCTTGCCTGAATGTGGTTAATGATGATCTGCGCCGTGAAAGCACGTCTTACGCTCCAGTCAGGGTTTGCCTCAGCCAGAGCCTTCTCCACGCTGGAAATGTCCTGCACGCGGCTGTCATTAAAGGAGGTACCAAAGCTTACGACTAGAAGCTCCTTCTCTCCGATGCCGTCTTGATTCAAGGGATCATCCAAAGAAGCATCGCCGGTATCGCGTCCGAAGTAATCAGGGTCAGCGTTTTCACCCTCAACGAGTTCCTTCTGTGCATCGGTCAGCTTATCCCATGCAGCCTTTGCTGCTGCGCATTGCTCATCCGTCTTATCGGTTCTGGTCTGTACGTAGATGGCATCGATCAGTGCTGCCACCTCATCAGCGAGTTCCTGGTCCGTTTTCTGCTCTACTACTACCACTTTACTCTCCTCCGTGGATGAAGTCTCCTGCGTGCTCTCCTGCGATGAAGAAGCGCCGACGGGATCCGTGGCCATGTTTGTGCAGGCAGCCGTGCAACCAAGCATTGCAGCCAGCATGACAAGTAACAATCTTTTTTTCATCTTGTGTCTCCTCTTTCCATTTGCTTCTACTTCTTTTTGATCCATTCGAGAAGACCGCATTTCCCCGCATCATAAGAAAAACTCTGCACCTTCATCGCCGGCAGCAGAGTCATTTTCACCACAAGAAAACCTTCTTACGGTTTTCCCTAAGATGGCTTCCTTCCGATACGGCCAATGACTCGTGACCTGGAGCTTTCGCTCCCGTACCATTATAACTGGCAGGTTTCCTGGCTGAAAGATCATCATGTCTGCGACGCCTTCCCAATCATTTAGATCAGTGACTGACCTTGCCATGCAAGGTCCCTGCGCATCCACTCCCTAATCACAGTGACGAGATCGTGCGGGAATCTCACCCGCTTCCCTTTTAACCCTTGGAACAAACTTCATTCCGCCGGCACCAATTACTCTTCTCTATGAAACTTGCTCTATCTTAGCACGTGGATGCCCAAATTGCAAGCGCGATCCATGTCAAAAAATGCGATTCACGCATAAAAATCTTGTCAGAAACCTTATGTTTGAGGTATAATATTGTATGGACAATTATCATTGGAAGGGGGCATTTGTTATGGACGAAAAAACCGTCACCAGGGAACAGCTAGACGCCCTGTATGAAACCCTAAAGAAAAACGTGACTACGGTCAATGAATGGCATGATCGCCTCATGGAAGCCTGTGAGGAAAATGCCTGGAATGATATTGCGAAGAAGCGCTCCGAAGTCTTGCGTGAGGTCTATCAGAGCAATGAAAAGCTGCGCAACGATTTTTGGGAGGCAATCCCCCAGCGCTTAAACCGTGAGGAGTGTGACCTGCTCTTTGAATTCGCCTATCGCCTGCATACGGATGGCATTTATCTCGTATCGCTTGGGCTGCGTCTGGAGCGGCTCTTACTCCCCTACTATGAGGAGCGACAGGACTATGGCAAGATCATTTTCCTCAACTATGCCATGGGCTATGCCAACTATCTGCTCTTCGACCGGACGCTGAACTACGCAGGGCCTTCCGATTGGCTCGAGTACTTCGAAAAGATCCCGTCCTATGAGGAGCATTACTGTGAGATCGAAAACGAAGTCTTCCGCGGGCTCTTTTTCAGTGCTTACATTTGCCTGATCCAATACAGTGCAACCTATGAATCGCTGAAGGGGAAAACCTACGATTATCACAACGCGGCACATGCGCTTTGGGACCGCGAGGACGTACAGGCCTTAGACGGGAAGTCCGCTTATCTCAAGAAAAAGATCAAGGACGTGGATGACCAGTTTATCTACATCCTGTCCATCAATCCGCAGCTCATCACGGATGCCGACGGATACTGTGAGCTCGCGAATACCATGATTGGCAAGATCGGTCGCATCACCATTAAGAGCGATCCTACTGGCTATTACAAGATCATGGAAAACAACGTAAAGCGCCTAAAGAAGCAGTTTTCCAATGAGGCCTGCGTAGCTTCGATGTCCGATTACATCCAAAAAGCCATCCCGCCGCTGAATTTCGACAAGGGTGACATGGCGCGCACAAACCAGCTACTCATGAACGAGCTAAACTGCTTTGCCTATGCAGAGACCATGCTCGCGGAGCTGCCGGAGGATAAGCGAGGCGTGATGGATGACGCGATCAATCGCATCATCAATGACGTCGTAAAGACGCCATACTCTTTCTTTACCTACGATTTCAATTTCCTGTTCTACCTGCTCTACGAGGGGATTTTGCCCTACCTTAAACGCGATGAGGAAAAGTGGAATCTCTTAAACCGCCTGATCCTCTGCAGACAGCCCATGACCTACGTGCACAGCCGCATGGTGGCCAATATTGCGCAGATGATCGGAAAAGCCATCATCGAGAAAAAGCCCGAGCTTCTCGTCGGAATCGGCGGATGTGAGACCGTAGAAATGGTACGCGAAAAGCAGGAAAAGCTCCTGCGCATCTTCTCCAACTGCGGCATGACCCATGACATTGGAAAATGCAGAGTTGCCATCGTCATCAATACCCAGGACAGGCGTCTAACCGAGGATGAATTTGGCATCTTAAAATACCATCCGACCCTTGGTGCAAAGCTCCTTGCGGAGAACGAAACCTTTGCTCCCTACCACGACGTCATCATCGGTCACCATAAGTCTTATTTGGGCGAAGGATATCCGCAGAACTTCGACAACACCTCCTCTCCCAGCCGCATCCTGATCGACCTGATCACGATCTCCGATGCAACGGATGCCGCAACGGACGCGCTTGGCAGAAACTACAGCACCGGAAAAGCCTTCGACAAGCTCTTACAGGAGCTCGTGGACGGCGCAGGGACGAAATACAATCCTGACATCGTGGCGATCATGAAGGAAGATACGGCGCTGCAAAAAGAGATCGCAAAGCTCACCAGCGAAGGCCGCGGAGAACTCTATCGAAAGACCTGTATTGAGATCAAAAACATGCACCAAAACGCAGACATCAATTTCTAAGAAAGTTAAAAGCTCCTTCCCAAATCGCATCGGGAAGGAGCTTTTTCATGCATTTAATGCTTTTATTACTGATAGAGTGCTTTGACCTTTTCCATGTCGCCGCCCTCGATGCTGCCGTCCGCCAGTCTCCTAAACTGACTAAAGAACTTCCAAGCCTGCTCACAGGTATGGTGTCTTACTTCATGACCCTGGTTACCAACACACGCGAATATGGCGTAGCACTTTCCGTTCTCGCTCTCGAAGAGATTGAGTGTCAAGACGCTGTTCTCACGCTCCTCGTTCACCAGCTTGTAGACGAAATCGCCCGAAACGCCCCAGATGGGATCCTCCCAGGAATCCTTCTCCTCCAGCTTTACGTCGTAAGGCTTTTTCACCTTGTTGACTTCAAATACGTAGCGCATGCGGTCCACGCACTTTTGCGCCTGGAAAGGAAGCTCTGGAAGTGGCGTGATCTCGCCACCCGCATAAAATACGGGAAGGAGCGTATCCTGATTGAAAGGACCAATGGGCTCGCCATAGGAATTGCTGCCCACCTCAAAGGTAGCATCCATGGGTGCTACTGCTGCGTAGGTGAGCGGGTATTCCTGCATCATGTCCCAGGACTTACAGCCGCCCATGGAAAAGCCGCTTGCGTAAATTCTGGTCTCATCAATGCTATATTTCTCCTTGAGTTGACCGATCATTTCGATGGTTTCCGTCGCCGTACTGTTCAAATGATTCTCCACGCAGACTAGTAAAAATCCATATTTCGCAGCGATCAGATTCCAACCGGAGCAGCTCGCCATAAAGAAGGTCGAATCACCGCCGCCATGGAAGCACATCAGGAGCGGTGCCTTCTTCCCGCCATCCATGATGCCCTTGTTGTAAAAGGCAACATATCCAATCCTATGCTCCTTGGTATCCTTATCATCGCCACGATTGTCCGCCGACGTCTTTACGGTGACAAAGGAAGGCTCGCACACCATTCCCATCTCTTCCAGGTTTGGCTCTTCCTGAAGATTTCCAAGGATACGCCTATAGTTTCCAACAAACTCCTTGAAATCTCCTGGGATATCTGCAACCTGTTCCACAAGCACGTCATCCAAGCTCTCCATGAGAGCATCATTAATCTCATCGCTGTTACCGATCGATACAACGGGGATATCCCTGCGCTCAGGACTGGGAATCACACTAAGGTTCTGCAGAATGCATACGGCAGGCGTTACGTCTCCAGGTCCCCACAGGAAGGGGCCCTGAATGGTCTTTAAGAAATTTTTTGCAATGAAATCAGCGGATGCACCATACCCGTACAGATAGGTTCTAAGCACCGCGCCGCGGATATAGGCATCTCCCATCTTTTTTGCAAAGCGGTCGTACATGATGGCCATGCCATCCTCGTAATACTGACTGATTCTGGACTCCTCAAGAATTTTGACAAAGAAATCCGCGGGTGCCTTATCCCAGCCGCCATCGCAAAGTGGTGAAAAGAAGGTCACGCTCCCTGCAAATCTGGCTGCCACCTCCGAAAATCCCTTTTCGTCAGCAAATGCCTTTGCTTCCTCCTTCGTCATTCGCTTCTCCTCAAACACCATCAAATATGGAGCACGAAATCCAAAATTCACAATATCTGCAGGCAAATCCGTCTTGGGCAAATAGGTCTTCACCGCAAATGTACCAAGCTCCGCCTCCCAAATCTTCGTTCCATCAGAAAAGGTCTTTACTTCGGGTTTTTGATTCATGATCTCGTCCCCCTATCACCTTTTAGAACTGAATGGTTCTGGACGGTGCGCCAAAGGAAGAAAACGTTGCGGTTGCATCCTGGAAGTACAGTACTTCGGTGTTGTCGTCATCTGCGGAATACATGTTCTTCAGATGAGGATATGCCTCCAGCATATGCTCCTTTGCCTCGCGTCTGTCATCGCGAACAAGCTTGCCTGCAACGCGGAGCCACTGGCCCTCTGCGAATGCACAAATCTCTGCCTTCGGGTTCTTCTGGAGCTGTTTGGAAACATCCTTTACCTTACCGGTCTGAATGTAGATCTTTCCCTCGAACAGATCCACGGTACCGAAAGGACGAACCCGGGGCTGATCCCCGTCCACCGTTGCCAGATAATATACGCCAACCTCTTTTAAGAAATCATAAACCTCTTGCATGGTATTTCCTCCTCTGTTTTCCACGGGCATGCCCGTAACTTCAAAATCTTTTTCGTCTGCGACAAATTTCCACTCGTCGATCTCGCTCTCGGGAACAACAACCTTGAGAACCGAATAATAAGCTTCCTTCGCCTCACACTTGCCATGGAACAGTAGCGGATAGCTCGTCTCCTTGCGGAATCCGGAAAGCCAGCTATTCTCGTCGAGCAGGTTCCAGAAGGTTACGGCCGTCACGTTCGCTTTACCGCTCTTCTTCGCTTCCACAAGGATCTTAAATAACTCGGCATATCTCTCCGCCAGCGCATGCATGGAGCTTTCGGAAGGATCTGCGTTATGCAGGTCAAGCTCCGTGATCTGTACTTCGATGCCAAGTGCGCCATAAGCCTCAAGTGCGATCTGGTAATCCTTGAAATCCGGATGATCCATGAGGAGGTGCGACTGCATACCCATGCCGTCCACCAAGCCTCTTTCCTTCAGGGGCTTTAAGATCAGGTTCAAGATGCAATCTCTCTTCCAATCGAGCGCCGTCTCATAATCGTTGTAGAAAAGCTTTACGCCAAGGGCCACGTACTTTCTAGCGAATTCGAAGGCCTTGATGATGAAATCCTCACCGATGGTCTTCAGCCACAGGGACTGACGATAGCCGCCGTCGTTGATGGCCTCATTGACCACGTCCCAAGCGTAAATGATCCCAGGGTAATTCTCCTGTACAAACGTAAGGACGCCTTTGATATAGTTTTCCAGTCTGGAGAGCATGGTCTCGCGGCTTGCCATCTTTCCGGTAGTGTTGTAATTCTCATAGAAATACCACTGCGGCGTCTGGCTGTGCCACACAAGCGTGTGACCGCGCATGGGGATGCCCTGCGCCTTTGCCATCTCGAGATAAGGGATCGCATGACTAAAGTCTAGTGCCGGAGCCAATCTGTAGGTTTCGGGCTCCTTACGGCATTTCTTCGCATCCAGGAAATACATGGGTTTCATGTCGTTTTCCACGGTATAGCTGTTGAACTGCTCGCTCAAAAGCTTTACGTGCGCCGGCGTATACAGGTTCCATCTGGACATGGCAACACCGATCTTGAAATAGGGAGCATAAGCTGTCTTCAGGTTCATGGTTGTCCTCCTTTTTTCAAAACAGGCCGGTTCCGCATTGGGAGCCGGCCTGTGGGCAAAAACATGTGTTTAGTTGTTCTTCTGGGAGATGCTGTTCTTGCTGATGTCAAGCAGCTTTGCCTTCATCTCGTTCTCGATTCTGGTCAGCTCTACCTCGGCGTTTGCACGTCTGGATCTGCCTTCCTCCTGGATCTTCATTACTTCATCCAGAGTGCTGATCAGGGTCTGGTTCGTCTGAGTCAGGGTCTCGATGTCAACGATACCTCTCTCGTTCTCCTTCGCGGTCTCGATGGTCGCGATCTTTAAGGTCTCAGCATTCTTCTTCAGCAGTGCGTTGGTCATGTCAGATACCTCCCTCTGTGCTCTTGCAGCATCGGTGGAATGATTCAGGCCGATCGCGATCACCATCTGGCTCTTCCACAGAGGAATGGTGTTCACGAGGGTGGACTGGATCTTCTCACTCATGGCGGTGTCATTGGTCTGGATCAGACGGATCTGGGGTGCCATCTGCAGGGAGATCGTCTTGGTCAGCTCAAGGTCGTAGATCTTCTTCTCGAAGCGATCGATCTGTGCGGAGAAATCTCTTGCAGCCTGGGAATCCTCAGGGAGTCCGGTTTTCTCAGCCTTTGCAACCAGCTCAGGAAGCTCTACGTTCTTTGCATGCTCGAGCTTCTGCTTACCTGCAAGGATGTACATGGACAACTCCTTGTAGTAATTCATGTTCAGATCATACATCTTATCCAGCATGGCGATGTCCTTGAGCAGGGTTACCTGATGACCTTCCATCACCTTGCAGATCTTATTTACGTTTACTTCTGCCTTGTCATACTTCGCCTTCATGTCAGCGATCTTGGCAGTGCTCTTCTTGAAGAGGTTTCCAAAGAAGCCCTTGTCCTCCTCGTCCTCAAAGCTTCGTAACTCTGCTACGACGTCGGTCAGCATCTTACCGATCTCGCCCATGTCCTTGGTACGTACGTTGCCCAGAGCACTCTCAGAGAAGTCTGCGATCTTCTTCTGGCTTCCGGAACCGTACTGCATTACCTGCTGCGTATTGGAAATATCGATCTGGGCAGCGAAGTCATCTACCATCTTCTGCTCCTGAGGCGTCAGGTTTACTTCCTGAACAACGGGAGCCTCTTCCTTCTTCTCCTCAAGGGTGATCGAAGAAAGTGCGTCCGCAGCCGAGGGGATAGGGTCCAGGGTCAGGGTAGGTGCAGAGTTGATCATTTCGTCCAATTCATTGCTCATTTTGCTTGTCCTCCATAAATGAATTTATCTCCTAGCTTTCCCAAGGGGCCTTCAGCGAAGACAACACCTCTGGTTGCTCTGGTTCCAACTGTAACTTGAAGGGAGAATCGTCCTCTTCCTCAGCCTGCGCTGCGAAGGGATCCTCCTCTTCCATCGGCATCTCCTGCCCTGCGGCAGGCTGCATGCTCATTTCACGGCGCAGGCCCTCTCTCGAAAGCATTGCCTGCAGTACCTGCGCGTCCGTGGTCGCATCAAAAACTTCATCCTGGAACAGGTTGTTAAGCAGCTCCGTAAAGGCCTCGTTGATGATGCCAAGCGTCTTTTGGATCTCTGCCTTGGCATCGCGGATGTCCTGTCCGGGATTCTCCACCTTCTCGAACTGCACGTAAGCTTCCATTAGCTTTACGGTTGTGGGAAGGTAGTATTCCATTAGCTTGTGCATCTTGCTCAGCTGTTCCGGGTGATCCTGCACGCGGTCGAAGATCTGACGCAGAAGGCTCTCAAGGGAAGTTAACTGCGAAGAAACCTCTTCGCCGGGAATTGCCTCGTTGAGGGTTCTGAGCTTTCCTACGTACGCCATGCCCTCGTTCATCATCGCAGTGAGCTCGTCCACCTGCTGCTGACGCATCTCGGCTTCCTCTTCCTCCGCGCTCTTGGGGCGATTCTTCATCTCCTCGCGCATGCGGTAAGCTTCCGCAGTCTCCGTATACTGATGGTATACGTCATTGCTGAGCATGAAGCAGGTTTCCTGACGGTCCAAATGTCCTTCCGGGAACATGCCCAGACGGAGCATTTTCTTGATGTTCTTCAAAACGTTTTTCGAGCTGTCACCGGTCTGCAGCGCAAGCTCGTCGATATCCGCATATTTCTTGGTACCACAGATCTGCATGTAGCGCTGCGCGAGAGCGATCAATTTTCTTTGCTTGTGTCCCTTGGTAAACAGGGAAAGAGAAATGCCAAAGATGATCGCCGTCACCAATGAAAACACGCCTGCGTTTTCATAGCTGTTAGAGATCATGAGCAGTGCCATGAGTCCCATGGATGCGCTCATGCCAAAGCCAAGGGAGCCAAATACGGTCCTGACTACGCTGCTGGCCTGACCAACCTTGTTAAAGCGAATGCCCGTAAACCTAGGTGGCGGCAATGTTCCTACCTGACCGTTCATTCCGGGCTGGAAGCGATAGTTTTGCGCTTCCCTGATCTTTCTCCACTCCTCGCGGCGCTCCTCCTTGCGACGATTGAGCTCTTCCTGCTGCTTTAGCCACTTTTCGCGGTTGGCGGCATTGTTCATCGCATACTGGCGAAGGAGCTCCTCCCGGTTCGTCCGTTCAAGGTCCGCCTGTTTTTTTGCCTCCTGCACCACGTTGTTCACGGTGCCGGATACCAGGTTATTGAGTTGACTGAAATCACCGGTGTTCAGCGCTCCGGCCACGGAGCTTAAAATCTGTTCTCCAAGATTTTTCCAATCCTGACTGTTTTCCATTTGAGTTCTCCGATTCTTTTATCACAACTAGTATTTCTTTCTAGCTTTTAATTCTTCATAGATCTGACAATAATTCTCATAGCGGATGCGCGAGATCTCACCGCTCTTTACGGCCTCTTTCACGCCGCAGGACGGTTCGGTCACGTGGGAGCAACCCCCGAAGCGGCACTGCGCTTCAAATTCTGCAAACTCCGCGTAGTACGCTGCAAGCTCTTCCTTCTCCACGTCCATCACCTCTAAGGAGCTAAAACCCGGCGTATCAAAGATAAAGCTTTCCGTATCGATCTGCAAAAGCTGCGAATGACGGGTGGTATGCTTTCCCCTGTCGATCTTGGCGCTCAGCGTACCCGTTTCCATAGATGTCTCCGCCTGAAGCAGATTGATCAGGGAAGATTTCCCAACGCCGCTCGGTCCAGCCACCGTTGTGGTCTTTCCCGCAAGCCAAGCCTTTAATTCATCCAGTCCAAGGCCTTCCCGCGCGCTGACAAACAGCAACTCATGTCCGCTCTTTTCGTAGGCCTTGCGATACTTCTCGCAAAGCTTTCCGTCGTCTAAATCCATCTTGTTAAAGCAGATCAGACAAGGGAGGTTTTGCCTCTCCATCATGACAAGGAACCGATCCAATAAATTTAGGTTCGGCGCAGGTGAAGCCACGGCGAAGATCACCATCGCCTGATCCACGTTGGCCACGGCCGGGCGGATCAGTTCGCTCTTTCGCGGCAGCAGTTCTACCACGTTACCGAGCTTTTTCTCTTCATCGAGTACTTCCAAGACCACGTCATCGCCGACAAGCGGTTTTCGGTTGTCCTTGCGAAAAATTCCCTTCGCCTTGCACTCGTAGGTTGTCCCTGCCGCATTCACGTAATAAAACCCGGCAATTCCCTTGACGATCTTTCCCTGCATTCCTACTCTCTCACAAAATCAATTCTTCTGGTAAAGCTCTTTTTCTCCGTCTTACCCTCCGTGACCACGGTCTCTCCCGTATCGGGATCGGTCGTTGTCTCACCTGGGATGGTGACCGTATAGGTGATCGTCAGGTTGCCTCCAGGTGCATCAATACTCTGGAAGCTTACCGGGTAAGGGAAGCTCGTAGTCGTCGTATCCAATAATACCAGTCCCGTGTCTGCCACGAGCTTTAGAGATACGGAACTGCCCGCCCTGTAATCAGGTGCCTCCGCTGCTGACGGCGCTTCGATCTGAATGTCACATCGATAGCTTTTTTTCTGACCAAGGCTGACGTATATGTCGATGGCAGTTCCCTCATCCACGTATACCCCAGCATTATAGTTTTGGGAACAGATCAGACCTTCTCCGAACTGGTCGTTGAAGACCTTCGTCACTTCACCAATGGATAAACCCGCCTCAATCGCTGCCAAATGCCCGGCAGACTGTTCCATGCCAACCAGGTTCGGAACGCGTTTCATGATGTTCTCCTGGCCCTTACTGACATAGACCGTGATCACGCTTCCCTTGGGCGCCTTCACGTTATTGATCGGGTTTTGGTTAAAAACCTGCCCTACCTCCGCGTCGGAGTAATCATCTAAGCGATTGACCAAAAAGCCCATTTGCTCCAGGCGATTGGTTGCCTCCTCCAACGTATAACCTGTGACGTCAGGAACGAGTACGCCCTCCGCGCCACTGCTGACCGTTAAAACGACCTCCGTGCCCTCTGCGATCTTTACGCCAGGGTTTGCACTGGCGCTGATCACCTCACCTGAGGGTACGTAATCGGATTCCACGTATTCCACGGATACCAGCATTTTCAAAAGCCTAAGCTTTCTTCTGGCTTCCTCCACGGAAAGTCCTTCGACCTCCGGCATCTCCTGCAGATTGGCCTCCACGATCTGCGTGGACTCCACGGTAGAATCGCTCGTTTCATCCTCGGTGATGATCGGTGAATTCTTCGAGGTTGATGCCACGCCCTCACTTTTTTCTGGCAGGAAGTAATTGATCAGCTGTTTGCTGAGTACCAAGATAATGATCAGGATCACGATCCCGACGATCACGGTAACGATGGCGGTGATCTTTTCCATTTTGGTCATGCCGCCGCGCCCTCTGTCACGGGCGTCGTCATCATAGTCATCGGCGCCTTCGTCATAGCCGTCAGACATCTCTTCGTCCTTCAGACGGATCCGCCCAGTATCGGTGGATTCATAGGATCTGCCGCGCACCTGGCTCAGTTCCCAATCATTCATGGTGCGGGTTCCGCCGTCCACGTCGGGATTGCCGATCACAACGAAATCCTCATCGGGCGTTAGGAGCGACTGCTTTAAGTCCTTTAAGAGCTCTCCCATGTTCTGGTAACGCCTGTCGGGAGACTTCTGGCAACACTTCAGGACGATGGATTCCACTGCGATCGGGATCTCGGGAACGAAATCGCTCGGGTAGGGAAGCTCTTCCTGAATGTGCTTTATGGCGATTGCGACCGTCGTCTCGCCGTTAAAGGGAACGCGACCGGTCAACATCTCAAACATCGTGATGCCCAGAGAGTATACGTCACTCTTTTCGTCACTGTAGCCGCCTCTTGCCTGCTCTGGCGAGGTGTAATGCACGCTTCCCATGACGTTGGAGGTGATCGTATTACTGGTGGCTGCCTTGGCGATGCCAAAGTCCGTCACCTTCACCTTACCATCCTTGGAAATGATGATGTTTTGAGGCTTAATGTCTCTATGGATAATGTGATTGTTGTGCGCCGCTTCAATGCCCATGCTCACTTGAATGGCAATGCTCACGGCCTCTTTGTAAGAAAGTCTGACTTTCTTTTCAATGTATTTCTTCAGCGTAATGCCTTCGATGAGTTCCATTACGATGTAGTGGATGCCTGCCTCTTCGCCAACGTCATAGACATTTACGATATTGGGATGCATCAGTCCTGCTGCCGCCTGGGCCTCGATCACGAATTTTGCCACAAAGTTCTCATTCTCGGCAAATTCCTGCTTCAGCACCTTCACCGCCACAAAACGGTTGAGCTTATGGCATTTCGCCCGATATACGTCTGACATGCCGCCGGTACCGATCTTTTCGAGGATCTCATATCGGTTCCCGATCATCATACCTATCTTAACCATACGTCTTCTCCAAAACTTATTCTGCAGAGAGTTCGACCAAAACCACGGAAATGTTATCCTTTCCGCCGTTTTCGTTCGCTGCATCGACAAGGAGGTTTGCCTTCTCCTCCAGAGAGCCAATGCTGCCAACGACCTTCAGGAGCTCCGCGTCCTCGAGCATGTTGCTCAGGCCGTCAGAACAAAGGAGCACCCTGTCCCCTGCCTTTACGTCCACCTCAAAAAAGTCAGGCTCCACCACGGATCCCACGCCAACCGCGCGGGTGATGATGTTCTTCTTTGGGTGATTGCGCGCGCGTTCCTTCGGGATCACGCCATTTCTGACCATTTCCTCCACGAGGGAATGATCGTTCGTGATCTGCCGGATCTCGCCGTCGCTGATCAGATAAAGTCTGCTGTCGCCCACGTTCATCGCAATGAGCTTTTGACCGCAGATCGTTGCTGCCACTACTGTCGTCCCCATGCCTTCGAGTTCAGGGGACTTACTTGCGTCCTGGAATACCTTCAGGTTCGCCGCCATCAGGGCACTGTAGAGAATGTCCTTGGGCTCCTTTTCCTTTGCGTTTTCGATGGATTGTAGCATCGTCCCAACGGTTTCCATCGACGCACGGTCTCCCGCTTTATGTCCACCCATTCCGTCCGCCACGATGAAGAAATTGGGCAGCGCGCCCGTCTTCTCCGTCTTCGCGCAAACGAAATCTTCATTTAGTTTTCTTTTCCTACCAACGTCGGTAATGGAAAACGCCTTTAGCACTCTAGTCTTCCTCCATGCCTGCTTCTCTCTTTGCCTCTATGTGCTTACGCCTCAGCTGTCCGCAGGCGCCGTCAATATCGCGGCCCATTTCCCTTCTAATTGTAACATTTATTTTATTTCTTTCAAGCTTATTTTTAAATGCGAGAACTCTTTTTGCCTCGGAACTGACAAAGTCCCTTTCCTTGATCGGATTGACTGGGATCAGATTCACGTGACAGCACAGCGGCGCAGCCAGTTTCGACAGCTCCGCTGCGTCCTCATCCGTGTCATTGACGCCGCCGACAAGGCTGTATTCAAAGGTGATCCGCCTACCCGTCGCCTGGAAATATTCCTCGCAAGTTTCCATCAGCTCCCGGATGGTGTAGCGATTGGCAATGGGCATCAGCGCCTTTCTCTTTTCGTCATTTGACGCATGAAGACTCAGCGCCAGCGTGATCTGAAGCTTTTCCTTCGCAAGGCGCTTCATCTGCGGTACCAAGCCGCAGGTGGAGACCGTGACGTTGCGTTGGCTGATATTCAGGCCGTTTTCATCCGTAAGCAAGTGCAAAAACTGTAGTAAATTGTCATAGTTATCAAGGGGTTCGCCCGTTCCCATGACCACCACGTTGCTGACGCGCTGCCCCGTATGCCTTGTGATCGCATAGATCTGCTCCAGCATCTCTGAGGGCGTCAGGTTTCGCTCCAGGCCATCCAGCGTGGAGGCACAAAATCTGCAGCCCATGCGGCAGCCAACCTGCGAGGAAATGCAAACGCTGTTGCCGTGCTTATACTGCATCCAAACGCTTTCCACAACATTCCCGTCGCGCAGCGCGAACAGATACTTTCTGGTTCCGTCGATCTTGGATTCCTGTACCTGAACAATATCTAAAGAGGCATACCAGAAACGCTCTTTCAGGGTTTCCCGAAGGCTCGCCGGGAGATTCGTCATCTCCTCATAGCCCGTCGCCAGCTTTTCGTGCATCCACTGATAGAGCTGCTTCGCGCGAAAGGCCTTTTCGCCCATGCCCGTAAGAACCTCCGTAAGCTCTGGGAGCGTGAGGGACTTGATATCCAATTTTTCTTCCGTTTCTGATGCCATAGAACTCCTCTATTTCCTCCGAAGCTTCGCGGCGAAGAACCCGTCCATCGAAAGAACGCCGGGCAAAAGCTGAACGCAGCACGCCTCCCAATCGCTCTTCTTTCCCAAAAAAACTTCTTTTTCCGCAAGTACGCCCTGCAGTGCGGACTCTGGCAGGCTCTTTAGGATGGGCATGGGTTCCAGGGGTAGGTTTTCCACCATCCACTGCACCATCTGCCTGTTTTCCTGATCCCGGATCGTACAGGTGCTGTAAAGCAGCGTTCCACCGGGCTTTAAGTACTCTATCGCGCCTCTCACGATCTCCTTTTGCAGGCCCTCTAATTCCGTAAGTCCCTCGGGCGTTACGTGATATTTAATGTCTCGTTTTTTACCAATGACCCCAAAGCCGGAACAGGGTACGTCGAGAAGGAGTACGTCGCACGTTCCCTTCCACTCCTCCAAGGGAGTTCGCGCATCCCAGACCTTGACCGTTATGTTGTTTCGGCCCATGCGGTCGATGTTTTCCTGAATTTTCTCCGTCTTAGCTTCCGATACGTCGCCGCAAACGACCTTACCGGTTTCTCCCGTTAGTTCCGACGCTAGAATGCTCTTTCCGCCTGGCGCTGCACAGGCGTCGATCACAAGGTCTCCCGCCTGGATGCCGGCAGCCTTGACTGCAAGGACGGAACTTACGTCCTGCACCGTCAGATTCCCTTCCGTAAAGTCCGAAAGACTTTCCGCGCCTTCCATATCCCTTGCGAGGACAATATGTGGATCATAAGCGCTGCCTTCTAGCTGTACGCCCTGATCCGTCAGACGATTTTTTACGGCTTCCATATCGCTTTCTGAAAACGTCTGCGGCATTCGCAGGGACACCGGATGGATCTCTAAAAGGCCCTGTAAGATCTTCTCCGTCATGGCCTCGCCATATTCCCGTAAAAAGCTTCTTGTGATGAGCTCCGGCATGGAATACTTCACGCAGAGCCATTCCACGGGATTTTCCTTACGATCCGGCATGGGCAAAGCGTCCTTTTCGCGGGCCAGCTTTCGCAGCACGCCATTGACAAAGCCCTTCAGGTTTTGGAATTTTCGGTGCTGTGCGAGCTTGACGGCCTCATTGCAGACGGCGCTGTCCGGGATCGCATCCATGTACAGGAGCTGGTAGGCGCTCATCCGCATAAGGCACCGGATCAGCGGCTTCATCTTCCGTACGGGGACGCTGGAAACATGGTCCAGATAATAGTCCAGTTCGATCTGGCGTTCCAACGTGCCTTCCGTCACGCGCTTTAGAAACCGCTTTTCCTGCGCTTCCAGATAATCATATTTATTTAATACGCTGCCGATCAATCGGTGCGACGGCCCGCCATCCCTCTCCAGGGTCAACAGGGTGTCCAGCACGATCTCCCTCAGGTTTTCCATGCTTACTCCTTTTGATTAGCCCAGCAAATCTCCGGCCTGCACCTTCACGCCCAACAGAAAATCATGGACGGACATGCGCTTTTTTCCTTCAAGCTGAAGCTCGCAGATCTTCAGTGCACCCTCACCGGTCTTTACGAAAAAAAAGTCCTTCGTGACGCTGACAACGCTTCCGGGCTGCGCCTTCTTTGTGCATTCCACGGGCAGGGCTTTCCAAATCTTCATCTGCTTGCCGTTCCATTTGGTAAAGGCACTGGGCCATGGCGTCATGCTGCGGATCTGTCGATCCAGCGCCACGGCAGATTTCGTAAAGTCCAGCTTGCCCATTTCTTTCGTAATGAGCGGTGCATAGCAGCTTGCGGCGTCATCCTGCTTCGTCCGAACGAGCTTTCCCTGTTTCAGGAGCTCTAATGCCTCCACGATCGCTT
>JAFPRF010000161.1 GCA_017400965.1 Lachnospiraceae bacterium | reverse complement strand
TCGGAGTTTTTCCTACAAGGTGCCGGAAAGACTCCTTAGGAAGTTGCGCCTTGGAAGCTGCGTCATGATCCCCTTTGGAAAGGGCGATCGGCTGATCAAGGGGTATTGCGTTGGACTGAGCGAAGAGTGTAAGTATGATCCCTCGAAACTCAAAGAGATCGCGGACGTGGTCGCAGCGGATGCCGGCGATGAAGGCCGCAGCGTTGCTCTGGCGGCATGGATCAAGGAAAACTATGGCTCGACCATGATCCAGGCGCTTAAGACCGTTCTTCCCATGCGAAAGTCCGTGAAGAAATTGGAGCATCGGACCATTTTAAGGACTGCCACCAAGGAGGAGCTGATCTCCATGCTTGGGGAGTGCCAAAGAAAGCACCAGGTAGCAAAGGCAAGGCTCCTGGAATCCCTCCTTTCGCAGGAGCGGATCCCCTATGAATGGGTGACGGGAAAGCTTGGCGTGAGCGCGCAGGCGATCCATTCCTTGGAGCAGGCCGGGGCGCTGAAGGTCCTAAGCGATGAGAGCTTCCGAGACCCTGTAAAGCTGGAGAGGACCGAAGAAGAAAAAAAGAAGTTAAGCCCGGATCAAGAGAGCATTGTTCAAACCGTGCTCGCGGATTATGACGTCGAAAAGCGCGGCACTTATCTGATCCATGGCATTACCGGCAGCGGTAAGACGGAGGTGTACCTGCGCCTTGTTGAGGGCGTTGTAGCCAGAGGACGACAGGTGATCGTACTGATCCCGGAGATTGCCCTGACCTATCAGACGCTGCTGCGATTTTACGGAAGATTTGGGAACCGCGTAAGCGTCATGAATTCCACGCTTTCCGCGGGAGAAAAATACGATCAGTGCCAGCGCGCCAAGGCCGGAGAGATCGACGTGATCATCGGGCCGAGATCGGCGCTCTTTACGCCGTTTCCAAACCTTGGCCTGATCATTATGGATGAGGAGCATGAGGCGAGCTATAAGAGCGAAGGAACGCCGAAATACCATGCGAGAGAGACCGCAGAGAAGCTGGCGGAGCTCGCGGGAGCAAGTTTGGTGCTGGGCAGTGCGACGCCGTCCGTCGAGGCCTATTATCGGGCATCTCAGGGGCAATATGGGCTGTTTCGCTTAAAGGAGCGGCTGACGGGAGGAACGCTTCCAGAGGTGGAGATCGTGGATCTGCGGGCAGAGCTGCAGGCGGGGAACCGTTCCATCTTTAGCCGTAAGCTGCAGGACCTCTTGGCGGATCGCTTAGCGAAAAAGCAGCAGAGCATGCTGTTCCTTAACCGGCGCGGCTACGCAGGCTTTGTCTCCTGCAGGAGCTGCGGCTATGTCATGAAGTGTCCGCACTGTGACGTATCGCTTTCGGAGCACGGCGGGATGCGCATGATGTGCCATTACTGCGGCTATACGGCGCCGAAGCCCACGGTTTGTCCATCCTGTGGCTCCAAATACATTTTGGGCTTTAAGGCGGGCACGGAGCAGATCGAAGAGAAGCTAAAAGAGATGTTCCCCGGCGTGCGGACGCTCCGCATGGACCGGGATACAACGGGAACCAAGGACAGCTACGAAAAGATCCTGAGCGCCTTTGCCAATCAGGAGGCGGACGTGCTGATCGGTACGCAGATGATCGTGAAGGGTCATGATTTCCCGAACGTAACACTGGTAGGCGTTCTCGCGGCGGACCTTTCGCTGGGCGTAGGCGATTATCGCGCGGCCGAACGGACCTTCCAGCTGCTGACCCAGGCCGTCGGCAGGGCAGGCAGAGGCGAGGAACCGGGCTTTGCCGTGATCCAGACCTATCAGCCGGACCATTATGCCGTAGTCCATGCGGCGCAGCAAGACTACGAAGGCTTTTATCAGGAAGAACTCTTGTATAGGGAACTGGGCGGGTATCCGCCGGTGTGCCATCTGCTAGCCGTGCAAGTCTTCGCTGATGCGGAGGAGACAGCGAAAAGATTGGCGGATAGGCTGGCAGGACGCGTTAAGTCGTGCATCCAAGACCGCAAAACGCTCCTGCTTGGACCGAGCCCCGCAACCATCAGTAAGATCAATGACGTCTACCGCTACGTACTGTACGTAAAGTCGATGGATTACCAGAGATTGGTGGCGATCAAGGACGATCTGGAGGCAATGATCAAAAATCAGCTGACAAATCGCGAAAACGTGCAGTTTGACTTTGACCCAATGAATAATATGTGATATACTATAATGGTTTAAATATCAATTGTTTTTGAGAGGATACGACAATGGCAATTCGAAACATTCGGGAAATGGGTGATCCCATTTTGGAAAAGACCTGTAAGGAAGTAAAAGAGATGACGCCCCGCGTGCGGGAGCTGATCGAGGACATGCTCGATACCATGTATGAGGCAAACGGCGTAGGCCTAGCAGCGCCTCAGGTGGGCATCCTAAAGCGCATTGTCGTGATCGACGTGACCGGAGAGGATCCCTATATCATGATCAATCCGAAGATCTTAGAGGTTTCCGGCGAGCAGACTGGCCCGGAAGGGTGCCTGAGCGTTCCCGGAAAGAGCGGCATCGTCACCAGACCCAATTACGTGAAGGCGACGGCGCTGGACGTAAACATGCGCCCTTACGAGATCGAGGGAGAAGAGCTTCTTGCCCGCGCGATCTGCCATGAGCTGGATCACCTGGATGGTCACCTTTACGTGGAAAAGGTGGAAGGCGAGCTGCAGGACGTAGTTCCGCCCACTGAGGAGGAAGAATAAACATGCGAATTGTCTTTATGGGAACGCCGGAATATGCGGCGA
Source organism: Lachnospiraceae bacterium (assembly GCA_017400965.1). Lineage (GTDB taxonomy): Bacteria > Bacillota > Clostridia > Lachnospirales > Lachnospiraceae > Acetatifactor. The sequence continues at coordinate 621 of JAFPRF010000161.1, read as the reverse complement.
AATCTCTCGAAGCCATTCTGGAAGCCGGACATGAGGTGACGCTGGTCGTGACCCAACCGGATAAGCCCAAGGGGCGAAGCGCCGAGCTCATTGCGTCTCCCGTAAAGGAGTGTGCCATGGCCCACGGGATCCCCGTGTTTCAGCCCGTTCGGATCAAGCGCCCGGAAGCGGTGGAGGAGCTTCGAAAATACCCCGCGGACGTCTTTGTCGTGGCGGCCTTTGGCCAGATATTGTCGCAAGAAATCTTGGACATGCCTGCGAATGGGAGCCTGAACGTGCACGCGTCGCTTCTGCCAAAGTACAGGGGCGCGTCACCGATCCAGCGCGTGATCTTAGATGGCGAAGAGAAGACGGGCATTACGATCATGCAGATGGATGCCGGGATTGATACGGGCGACATCTTGTATCAAAAAGAGATCGCGATCGAAAATACCGATGATTTTGAGACCCTTCATGATAAGCTGGCGCTCCTTGGCGGCGAAGCGATCGTGGAGGCATTAGAGCTCCTGAAACAGGGAAAGCTCGTTCGGACGAAGCAGGATGACGCCGCAAGCTGCTATGCACCGCTCATTACGAAAGAAATGGGCAAGCTGGACTTTACGAAATCTGCCGTGGCGCTGG
>JAFPRF010000160.1 GCA_017400965.1 Lachnospiraceae bacterium | reverse complement strand
TTCATGCGCGTCAGCGGACAGTTGCTTGTTCTTTTGCTTGAGGCTCACCATCTCATTTTCACTCGAATAGATGTAGATGAAATTGTAAAAGATCACGGAGAAGATCATGACGAAAGAGGAAAATAACATCAGGATCGTCCTATAGATCGGATCCAATGCATAGACTGGCTCCGCGTCGTAGTAGATGAGGTACAGGGCAACGAAGATCGCGAAATTGACCACCAGCGCAAAGGCGATCAGCCAACGCTTTGCCCCCTTGAGCAAAAAACAGCCGAAATAGATGATGATCGGTACGATGGCGAAAAGGTAATTCCTTGAACCGCTGTTCCAGCCCATGTAATGCGTTGCATAGATTGCGTAGATCGACACCTCCAAAAGGATGCTGACGTACACTGGCATAATGTAACCAACCTTACAGAGAATGAGGCAAAACAGGTACACCACCACGCTCAGGATATTAAAATACATGACTGGCATCACGTGCGCAGCGAACGTCACGCCAAGCATCACCGCGTGCACCAAGCACATGATCGCCACCGTGAAAAGAAAACTGTTGTGCACTACGAAATGGATCATCTTCTCAAATACATTGTTTTCCTTCATCCCGCTCTACCTCATCTTTTCCGGATTTCCGTCAGCCTTTGATGGCGACTGGAATCCCAACCACAACCTCTGTCACCTGCGCCGCGTCTTTCGAAATCTCCTGATGGATCTTTCCCAACGCACGGATATATGCCACGGTACCCTCTTCGTAAGAGATACCGTCCTCAAATACGTTATTGGAAACAATGACCAAGTGCGAACAATTCTGCGTCAGCTCACGAAGCTGCGTCACGATCTTTTCCGCCACGCTCTCCCACGGGAGCATGCTGCCGTCCTCTAAAAACATCTCGTTCGCCACAAGGTTCCCCAAATCCTCCAAAAGGATCGCGCTTGGGCCCTCCTGCAGCTTTGAAATACAATCTGATACGTTCCGCGTCTGCTCGATCGTTTGCATGCCCTTGCCCAGTCGGAGATCTATGTGGCGCTGCACTTTTTTGCGACCCTCTTCGCCATACACCTGCATGGTCGCCAGGTAATAAATGGTTTCCTTACCCGCGGCCAATTCGCAGATTCTCTTTTCCGCGTAGGCAGATTTTCCGCATCCGCTGCCACCCAGGATCAAGCTGATCATACCGCTCTCCTTACTTGTATCTCTCATACTGTGCAATGCCAGCGACCTCAAAAGAAACGCTCTTTTCATAAACGGCATTCGTCGTCTTTAAAAGCTGCATCATCAAAATCGCGCCCGTGCCCTCCCCCAGCGCCATGTTGGCATAGATGACAGGCGAGAGATTCAGTTCTTCTGCGATCTTTTGCATGGCCGGTTCCTTTCCGCAATGGGAAGGGATCAGGTACTCCTTGATCAGGGGTTGTACCCGGCAGGCGATGAGCGCTGCTGCCATGCTGATAAAACCATCAAGCACGATCGGCACGTGATAAAGCGCGCCGCCCATGCAAATGCCTGCCATGCAGGCAATGTCTAGTCCGCCGACGCAGCGAAGGACATCTAACGGATCTTTCTCAGCATCTTGCAATCCATACTTCTCGATCGCTTCACGGATTACCTGTATCTTATGCTTTAGTTTTTCATCATCCAGTCCGGCGCCGCGTCCCGTCACTGCCTCTACGGGCAGGCCAAGAAGCGCTGCCGTCACGGCGCTGGAGGTCGTGGTATTTCCGATCCCCATCTCGCCGATGCAAAGAATGGTCATGCCCTGCTCGCGGCTTTCCGAAACAAGCTGTATGCCCGTTTCGATCGCGGAGAGCATCTCCTCCTGTGTCATGGCAGGTTCCTTAGCGAAATTCCTTGTTCCGGGTCGCACCTTTCGCTCACACACATTTGCGAGCTTGCGATCCGCATGGATCCCAACGTCAATGGCCGATACCTCTACGCCCGCTTCCTTTGCCATAATGGCCACGCTGGATCTCCCGCCTCCGATGGACTCTGCGCAGATTGCCGTGATCTCCTGTCCCGACTGACTGACACCCTCCTCAACAATCCCATTGTCCGCGCAGCAGACAAGAAGCTTTGCACGTAAAAGATCTGCGGCAACCTTCCCTTGGATCGCGCTAATCCTCGAAAGCAACTCTTCAAATTTCCCCATGCTGTCCAAGGGCTTCGCGATATGATCCCATCCGCTCTTGCATGCCTGATAAAGCGCACGGTCATAGGGCTTGATACTTTGCAATTTCTCCCTTAGTTCTTCCGTCGTCATTTAGAAAACCTATCCTCAAATGGACGCTTCGCGAAGCATAGCGTACACGCTGTCCATGTCCATATACTTTCTCATTTCATTTGCCAGCAGGTCATACTGACTCTCCTTAAAGGCCTTTAGGTCCGAATCCTCCATGGCCTTCAGCGTGACGCCCTTTCGGTCCGCCAGTGCCTTGGCAATGCGATACGCAGTGTCTCCGTGATCAAAAATGCCATGGACGTAAGTGCCGCAGACATCTCCGTCCGTAAGAAGCGCGCCCTCGATCTCTTTGTTATCTTCCGCGTTCATCGTCAGACCGGCGTGGATCTCATAGCCCGCATATTCCTGCCTTGAAAGACAATTCCAAAAGCCCTTTTGCGACTCTAGCTTTCCCTGCACCTGAACGGTGGTCTTGACATCTTTCAGAACCGTCTTCGTCAGGAGCAGACCCATGCCGCGGATCTGGCCGCCCTCCTCGACGCCATCTGGATCATAAATCTCTTCGCCGAGCATCTGGTAGCCGCCGCAGATGCCCATGATGGGCTTTTCCTGCGCGAATCTGTAAAGCGATGCCTCCATGCCGCTTTCCCGCAGCCACTTTAAGTCGCCGATGGTATTTTTGCTTCCTGGCAGGATCGCAAGGTCCGCAAACTTCAGTTCCTCTGGCTTTGTCACGTACTGCACCTTAACGCCATCGATGCGCTCGAAGGCAGAAAAGTCCGTAAAATTCGATATTCTCGGAAGCCGCACCACGGCAATGTTGATGAGGCCTTTTTCCTTGCTTGATAGGCGCTCGCTTAAGCTGTCCTCGTCGTCGATCGATAACTTCATGTAAGGCAGAACGCCCGTCACGGGAATGCCGCCCTTCTCCTCGAGCATCGTGATGCCGGGATCCAGGATTGTCTTGTCCCCGCGGAACTTATTGATGACAAGGCCCTTGACGCGCGCCTTCTCATCCTCGTCAAGGAGCATCAGCGTTCCAAGGAGCTGTGCAAAAACGCCGCCGCGGTCGATGTCTCCGACGAGCAGAACTGGTGCGTCCACCAGCTTTGCGATGCCCATGTTGACAATGTCATCTTGCTTTAGATTGATCTCCGCAGGAGAACCGGCGCCCTCGATCACAATGATGTCGGCGAGCTCTTCTAGGCGCTGAAATGCCTTGACAATGTCCGGGATCAGCTTTGTCTTATATTTAAAATATTCCTTTGCGGGCATATTGCCGATGGCCTGCCCGTTCACGATCACCTGCGAGCCCTTGTCCGTCGTGGGCTTTAGGAGGATCGGGTTCATGCACACAAGGGGATCGATGCCTGCTGCCTCCGCCTGCATCACCTGCGCGCGTCCCATCTCCAGCCCCTCCTTCGTGATGAAGGAATTGAGGGCCATGTTCTGCGACTTAAACGGTGCCACGCGGTAGCCGTCCTGCTTAAAGATGCGGCATAACCCCGCCACCACCAAACTCTTTCCCGCGTTGGACATCGTGCCCTGTACCATGATCACCTTCGACATCGTTCATTCTCCCATAATATTCTACGCTTCCCGTAAGAGACCCTTTTGCTTTGCATAGTCTCTAAGCGTCTTATTTGCCTCATTTAGGGGTCCAAACGCCTGCAGGGGACATAGTACCCATTCGCAGGCATCGATCTGTTTTTTCGCCTCTTCTACGAGCTGCGGAGAGATCGGCGAAAACGCCTTCGCGAAAAGCACGCTGTCCGCGCATGCCTTTGCGGCCTCCGTCTCCAGATCATTTTCAAAAAGAATTCCCGCGGCGAAGGGAATCTCGTCTCTTTGTAACCTGTAATAGGTCGGGATCCCGGCGCCGCCGCCACCGATCACAAAGACCTTGGGCTGCGCCTTCTTTGAGCGAAGGAATAGCGCTCCCGTCAGCGGTGAAAAGCGCTCCGCCTCCACGCCGTAGAGTTTTTGTACGAAATCATCCTGAAAAACCTCCTCCGGCGTGCCCACCTTGGCGATCCCCTTGCCATCCACGCAGGTCACCGTATCCGAGATCTTCATGGCGAGATCCAGTTCATGGAGAGATAGGATCACGGCAATGCCCTCCCGCCTTGCAAGGCTGCGGATGCTCTCCAAAATGTCCAGCTTAAAGCGCATGTCAAGATAGGACGTGGGCTCGTCAAGCACTAAGATCTTTGGCTCCTGACAAAGGGCCCTCGCTAGCATGACGCGCTGCCTTTGTCCGTCGCTGATCTCATAAAAGCTCTTGTCAGCGACCTCCGTGGCGCTGACCGTCTCCATGGCGTCGTCCACCTTTTCCCAATCCGCGGCAGATAGGATGCCCATCCTTCCCACATACGGATAGCGCCCCGTTCCCACGACCTCTCTGCAGGTCATGAGCTCTGGCGTCGGCATCTGCGTCATGACCATGGAGAGCGTTTTCGAGATCTCCTCTCCCGTCATCTCCGCCATGTTCCTGCCAAGGAGCATCACCTTTCCGCCCATGTCCTTAAGCTGCCTGGTGACCGTCTTTAGGATCGTGGATTTTCCGGAGCCGTTCGGTCCGATCAGCGTCAGGATCGTCCCCGGCGTGACCGTTAGATTCACGTCGCCCAGCAGGACTTTTTTCCCGTAGCCCACGGATAAATTTTTCGTTTCGAGTCCCATATTCCGTTCCATGTTTTAGCGTTCCCGATTGCGTTTCATGAGTCTTAAATCCCAAAGGAAAGTAACGACCGTTCCTGCCGCGTATGCGACCAGATCCTCCCATGCAAAGGAAGTACCCATGAGGACGCGCAGGAAGCGGTTCTTGATCCCCAGAAGATCCACTAAGGGATAAATCTGAGTGATCTCCACAAACACGGCAAACAAAAGGATCCAAAGGCTTAAGCAAGCCGGCTTTTCCAAGAAAAAGATTCGGATCAATGCATAAAGCACGATCACGACGATCACGTCGCCCACGTAAGGCCGCACAAAGCGATCATGCACGAAAATGCCAATGTAAAATTCCACTGCCAGCAGCAAAAGAAAACAGATCAGGTAACCGATGCGTTCTTTGTTTTTCATCGTTTTGCGGCCCCCTTTCGGATCATCATCAGGATCACCACGGGTGCAAGGAGCACGGCCGTCACGGAGCTGATACTCACCTCCGTCGGTGCAAACAGCGTTCTTGCCAGCCCGTCGCAAAACAGCGTCACCACGGCGCCGCAAAGGAAGCACCCTGGGATCAAAAGCAGGGGCTTTGCCGTCTTTGTCATGAGCTTTACCAAATGCGGAACGGCGATCCCGACGAAAGAAATGGGACCCGCAAACGCCGTAACGCAGGCAGATAAAAGGCTTGACAGTATAATGAGCGCCACGCGAAGAAGCCGCACGTTCACGCCCAGATTCCTTGCGTAAGCTTCTCCCAATTGATATGCGCTGATGGGCTTCGACAAAAGGAACGTTGCGATCACGGTAACACCGATCATCACTGCCATGAACAGCACGTCGCTCCACTGCATTCCAGAAAGACTTCCCATGGACCAATTGTGGAGGTTCACGATATTGGAATCATCCGCGAAGGTGACAAGGAGCTCCGTGATGGCGGAGCACACGTAACCGATCATAATGCCGCAGACGATGAGGAGCGACATTCTCTGCACGCGCAGCGATACCAAAAGGACAAAGCCCATGGCGATCACGGCGCCCACAAATGCCGCGGCGACCATGCCGAGTGCTGAGATGCGCATGTCCCTGCCAAGGAGTACGATCATCGTTACGGCAACCAAGAGCTTTGCACCAGAAGAAATGCCGAGTACGTAGGGTCCTGCAATGGGATTGCCGAAAAAGGTTTGCAGTAAATATCCGGATACCGCTAAAGCGCCGCCGAGAAAAAACGCC
>JAFPRF010000159.1 GCA_017400965.1 Lachnospiraceae bacterium | reverse complement strand
GGGAATACGATGGTTCCCTCTCCGATCTGCGCGCCTTCGCAGATCATGGCACCATTTTGCACGGCAAACGGCTTCGGCATGGAATTATAGGTCACGTGATTCTCATGAAAGAATTCCGCAAAACCATATCTCGGCTCCTTCGAAAGGATCACCGCATGTCTTTTCGAAAGCTCGTCGGGAACTGGCTGGCTTTCCGGCCAAATGACGATGCAATCCTTGACCGTCAGCACGGCCTCCCAATACTTCAGGAACCCTTCCGTCACAAACATCACGGCATTGTCTTGCGGGTTAGAAAGGCTCGCGGGCCGCACCACGCTATAGTGCTTGGTCTCGTCATATTTCGATGCATCTACGCTAAAAAATGCTCTCTTTTCACTCATGATCAGATCATCAGTTCCTCTCTCAAAACTTCAAATGCTTCGCCATACATCCTGCCCATCTCGTAGCCTCTGAAGGCCGCTCTCGCCTGTACGCCGCGGATCCAATAATCGCCGTACTTATTCTTCTCCGTTACGTGCTCATCCAGCGCTGCAATCTTCTTGTCGATCACCTCGGTGATGTCCACGTAAAGCTGCGGGCGGAAGCCCACGTAGGATCTTCCGGACGGGGAGATCGGCTCAAAGAAATAGATCGTGTTGTAACGTCTCGCTGCGGAGATCGTGGACTTACCAACTGCCACGTGCGCCTGGTGCGTATCAAAGGGCCAGTGGGTAAAGATGATGTCGGGCTTAATGATGTTGATCCTCTTCTCGATGGCCTCTACGGCTCTGGAATCATACGCGATGTCCTTGTTGCTGAAATCCAAGATGTCCAGGTCCTTACAGCCGAGTACTCTCGCTGCGTTTCTGCCCTCTTGCATGGCGGTCTCATTCGTTCTCATGACCTTGCCGTTGTAATCGGTATATCCCGACTGGCTCATGACGATCATGTGCACGTCATGTCCGTCGCGCACGGCCTTTGCGAGAGTTCCGCCAGCCGCCAATTCAATGTCATCCAAATGTGCTCCGATCGCTACGATCACTTTTTTCATGTTACGTCCTCCGGTTATTTTCTTTTGATCTTTTTAGAAATTTGCTTCAGCGCATATATGAATAGGAAATACGGCGTCGACTTCATCTGCAGGTCGATCAGATTCCTCTGCCAGCTGTCCACTTCCTTTAGGAAGTAAGGATTCTCCCGAAACTTTGGGAAGATTGCCAGTGTTTCGTCGCGCAGCTTATCCAAGAACTTTACGCTCTTTTTCATATTGCTCTGCATATAGATAAACAACGTATTTCGATAGAACAGCACGCCATACAAGTATTCGATCTCGTCATGGAATTCTTCGAAGGCGCCATTCTCCTTTGCATAGCGGAGCATGATCCGCGCCGCCTCCATTCTGTCGTCGAGCTTCTTTTGCGTGATGAAATGCGTTGTGGAATTGTCGTGCTGATAATAAAACACGGTGGGCTCCGGGATGTATTCGAAATGCTTCATGCGCATCACGATCTCCACGGAAGTAGCATTGTCCTCATAGGACATATGCTCGGGAAACTGAAATTCCTTTGAAAAGAAAATGTCGCGATGATAGATCTTCGTTCCCAAAGGGCCAGATTTCAAGATCAGCTGCTTTCTCTTTTCATGATCCAAAACGCCAACCTGCGACATGTCATTGCATGCATACCGCTCCGTCGGCGTCATCGTATGCTCATACACAAGGCACATGTCCGTCGCCACAACGTCAGCACCCGTCTCCTCTGCGCGCGCCACCATGCGCTCATAGAGATCCGGCATCATCCAGTCATCGGAATCCATAAAACCAATGTACTCGCCCTCAGCTGCCTTGAGCCCTAAGTTCCTCGCGCCGCCTTGTCTGCGATTTTCCGGGGAAGCCACAACCTTCACTCTCCCGGGATATTCCTTCTCAAATCTGCGAAGGATCTGCAGGGAATTATCCGTGGAACAATCATCCACGGCAACGACCTCCATGTCCTGCAACGATTGGTGTACCAAGGAATTGATGCAATATTCGAGATTTCCGTCAGCCGCCGTATTGTACACGGGGACAATGACACTTAATTTCATGATCCTTAGATTTCCTTTCCAGCCGTGCCTTTCTTCTTACCAAAGGGCATTGCAGCCAAATGGAATAAAAATCTTCTGCAGGCATCCACGGCGATGCCGAGCGCGAACATGCAGATGACTGCACAGAAAACTCGAAGTAAGATTTCTGCCAGGGATGCGTTCAGAAGCTCTGCACGAAGTCCAAACCAGCCCTGCCAAGTAAAGCGCAATACCAATGTCTCCTGCAGGAGATACACGCCAAGCGCCATCGGTGAGATCGCACAGATGATCTTTCCAATGGATTCCTTCATGGGCTTCGCATGCAGGAAGGCCGTAAACAGCCCTACGGAGGCGCAGACCACGAACAGTTGATTATAATCCAGGGTATGCATGGAAAAGTCGCCCAATCGCCCTGTTTTCGCCTTAACAATGTACATGGCGATCGTCTCTGCATAGATGAGGACGCAAGAGACGATATAGAATATCCACCCCCTGCCAGCGGTTTTCAGATAGCGGAATCCATACTTTTGGAAGTAAGCACCGATCAGGAACATGATCAGATACCAGTCAAACTTATAGCCTCTGGTATCCGTGGTGAGCATGACGGGAAGGACCGTCTTGAAAATACACTCATAGGTAAGGAGACACAAGATCACGGTGCGAAGCTGCTTTTCTTCCAATGCGTTCACGCCAGCGGTAATAATCGGCGCCGTTAAGTAAAGCAGCGCATACGCGGTGATAAACCAGTAAACCTCCATGTGCACGGGAAGCACCGCCTGCAGATAGTTGTAGATACCTCGCTCCTCCACCGGTACCTTTCCAAGCGCGAGCCACAAAAAGTACGGAATGGCGGAATAAAAGACAGTTTGGAAAACAATCCCAAAAAAGCGGCCAAGCTTCCACTTAGCGTGTACAATGTAGTACCCGGAAAGCAACATGAACACGTTCACGGCGCAGACGGACAGACACTCCAAAAACCAGGTCACCCAGCCGCCAAACGGAAGTTCCGCAGTAATGGGCTGCAATAGTCCGCCTTTTCCCAACGCATGAAGAACCGTCACCATGAGCATGGTGACGATTCTAAGAAGTTCCATATTCGCGTTTCTTTTGCCTGTCTCTCGCAATTGTTTCATTGTTTTATGCCCATGCGTCCTGTTCCTTGGGCACTCTGATACCCATTGTAAGGTATTCTTCATAAAGGAACCACTCGCCCGTGCTTCCCTTCTTGCGGAGTCTTACCTGTCTTTCGGAATCTGCGCCAGATGACTTGATCCAAAGGGTAACATAGCCCTGGTCCTTGTTATCATAGGAATGCGCGTTATCAAAAACTGTTACCGAATAAGGCTCCGTGGGCTTGTAATTGTTCTCGGGAGTTGTTCCGTCAAAGTAGGACCTCATTAAATAGTCCTTCCCGGTCAGCTGATCCTTCAGCCTTGAGATCTCTAGCTGAGCCATCGGGCTGGGTCCTTTCAGGAAGTTCATCATTTCGATGGTCTTGCTGGCGTCCTTGCAATAATTGTTCATCGCCAGGATCACGAGCGCTGCGACACCGAAGGGATCCTGCAGATTTGCCTGCGGAAGCGCCTTAAGCTCTGCAACGTTCTCCGGGAGTTTCGTAAAGGTAAAGCTCTGCTTTTTTCTTTTGATTTCCTTGACTGCTTGGTCCGTAAGCTTTTCGGCACCATTTTTCAGTTTGCTCACGGTCTTTCTGCTCTCGCTTGAAATCATGTTGGAAAGCTCTGCTCCCGCCTTGTTCAATAAATTGTCCAATAATCCCATTTTGATTCACCCTCCTTTATCATGTTAGTAATCCTAAAGATTATTTTACATAAAAATGATGCGCTTGTAAATAGCTAGCTGTAAAACCATTTACGCCGAAAGGGTCGCAACCGTTCACGAGTTCTGCGATTTTAGGATTTCCATAATGGCGTCATAATGCTCCGCCACGTGCGGGTAAATACAGTTCGTGCAAACCTTGATCCGCTTCCCGTTTTTCTCGATATAACTGGGGTTTCCGGGGCATTTTTCAAGGCGATACATGGGGCAATAGCAAAAGAGACAGTTCATCTCCTCGATGCCCTTATGGCAGGGATAATACTTACAGTCCCTGTTTTCAAAATATCGATAAGAATTCTCCATAAAGCCTCCTAATGCGCTGCCTTGTATGCTCGGCACCGCTCCACAAACCATTTTGCGAACTGCGGGCAGGACGGATAATACAAATGTGCAAAGCTCCAAAAGTGATTTTCGCCGTAGTGTCCCAGACGCCAGTTTTTTCCGGTGATAGGCTTTTCCGCTACGCAATCTTCGCCGTTCGCGGTACTGTCAAAGTAATGAAATTCATGCCCCTTTACAGCATTGCCGTCAGGCATCGTAACCTCTGCATATCCAAAGCGAACGAGCTTACCCGTGTAAAAACAGTCACCATGGATCAGACCCGCCATCTGATAAACCTTCTCATCCTGGGTCTTTAGCGTATCATGTAAATACATAAAACCGCCGCACTCCGCAAGTGACGGCAGTCCCGCCGCGAGTGCCTTTTGCGTGGCCACCTTCATCTCCTCGTTTTCTGATAGGTCCTTTGCAAGGAGCTCGGGATAGCCTCCGCCAAGAAGTACGCCTTGTACGTTCACCGGAAGACTTTTGTCTCGGAGCGGTGAAAAGAATACGATTTCCGCGCCGTACTGTTCTAGGGTCTTTAGGTTGTCCTCATAGTAAAAGCAAAAGGCCTCATCCCGCGCCACGGCGATCCGCACGGTCTGCTCTTCGGCAGGCTCCTCTTGCAATGGTACCACTAACTCTGGCGCTTCATTCGCTATGGCTAGAATTCTCTCTAAATCCACCGTCTCTGCCAGCTGCGTTGCCGCCTGCACCACCTTCTCATGCAGCGTCTCCACTTCGTCAGGAAGCTTTAATCCCAGATAACGGCTCTCCAACGCTAAATCCGTACGATTCGGAAAAAAGCCAAGCGCGGCAACGCCAAATTTACTCTCGATCATCGGTGCGATCAGCTGGTATAGCGAAGCATTTGTTTGATTTAGGATCACGCCGCGGATTAGCTTCTCCTCATCCATGGAAAGAAACCCCGCGATCTCCGCGAGGATCGAGCGCCCCATGCCGCGCGCATTCACGACAAGAAGGATTGGTGCCTCAAGCGTCTTCGCTAGATGGTAGGTGGATGCTTCCTCGCTGGTTCCCGCAAGGCCGTCATAAAGCCCCATCACGCCCTCGATCACGGACAGCTCGTCCTCTTTCCCGTCACGCAGGAAAAGTGCCCTTGTCTGCTCCTCTCCCGTAAAGAACAGGTCTAGGTTTCTCGAAGGTATGCCAAGCACCTTTTGGTGAAACATGGGATCGATATAATCTGGGCCGCATTTAAAAGAGCGTACCCTTTGTTTTCGTTGTTTCATGGCCTCTAGGAGCGCACAGGTAAGAAGGGTTTTTCCACTGCCGCTCTTAGGCGCCGCAAGTACAATCCTAGGCGCTAACATGTTGTTCTCCTATGCAAAGGTAAATGAATAGATCGTCACGGGATTTGCCGCCTGCATTAGGTGATAGTCTCCCACCTGCTTTGCTTTGCTCACGGACACGGTGGTAACGTCGAGATCCGTCACAGGCATTTTCTTAAGCAGCGTCTGCATCTCCGATATAGTTTCCAAACTAATGCAATTGACAACCACACGGCAGTGCGGATTCTTTTCCCGAAGCGCTATCATTATGTCTTCAAGCCTTCCCCTGCTGCCGCCAATAAAGGCATGAGTCGGTGCGGGTAATGCATCGAATCCATCCGGCGCCATGGTCTGCAAGATCTCGACGTTGTAAATGCCGAGGCACTGCTGATTCTTATGAAGGAGCTCCACCGCCTCGTCCTTACACTCCAGCGCGTAAACCATGATTTTCGGCGAAAGCGCCGCGATCTCCATGGCGATCGAACCAGTGCCACTGCCTATGTCATAGGCTACGGCTCCTTCGGTCAGCTGCAATTTGCAGATGGATACCTCCCGCACCTCTTCCTTCGTCATGGGCACCTTGTCCCGCAGGAAGGTTTCATCGCTCCATCCCGGCGTAATCTGCCTTGGAACATTTTCCGTGCTCTCTCTCTCAGTCGGTACTAGGAATACGCTATAGAGTCCCGATGCGTCGCATGTCTTCGCATTCTGAACCAGACTCCGCTCCAGCCTCTCGCCTTCATAGGACATTTGGTAACCGAGTATAAGCTCGTAAGCTTCTCCATAGCCTCGCGCCTTAAGTAGATTGCAAATCTCGTTTACGTCCTCCGAGCCGGAGGTAAGTAAGAACATCTTTCTACTTCTGCGTGCACCAAAAAGGAGCTCTGTTTTCCACTGTGCAGCGCTCGTTCCATGAGTGCTCAGGATCATGGCATCCTGCCATGCGATGCCAAAGCGCGCTGCTAATGCCACAATGGAAGAAATCCCCGGCCATACGGATACCGACGAATTCGTAAGGCCCTGTAGCGCTTTATACAGCTTTTCTGCGCCGCTGTAAAATCCGCTGTCCCCGGAAAAGAGGATCGTCACCTTTTGCAGTCCTTCGCTCTCGCTTTGAATGCGATTTAGGCAGGGCACAATGTCCTTTTCGAGATAGTACGGAAAGCTTTCTTTCTTTACGCGGATCCCCTCGATCATGCGCCTTGCGCCAAAGAGGTAATCCGTGTCTTTTAGTCTCGCTTCCAAAGCCACCGTTCTTTGGGAGAGGTCTCCCATGCCGATGCCCGCGAGTACAATGTCAAGGCTAGTGCCCTTTACTTTCACTTCTGTTTTTTTCCAAAGTGCGATCAGAAGCGCGCCGGCTTCTTCCGGATCATAAATCTTTTCCTCGCCCGTCACGGGTCTTCTGATCACGTGACAGCGAATGCCGGCTTCCTTTGCCGCTTCTAATTTTTCGTCCGCACCGCCCGTCTTTCCGCTCTCCTTTGTGACAAGGCTCGTTACGTGATATTGTCTGATCGTTGCAAGGTTCATCTCTTTCGTAAAGGGCCCCTGCATTGCAATGATCTGCTTCCCTTCCAGTCCCTGCTTCCAGCAAAGCTCCATGCTCTCCCTGCCGGGGAGTACACGTACCACAAGGCGCCTGCGTAACCCCTCGTCCCTGCAAAAGGCCTCCAGTTCCTTGCTGCCCGTCGTCAGAAGGATGGTTCCCTCTTCGTCGCAAAGATGGTTCGCGCAATCTGATGCACTGTCATAAAACATGCAGCCCTCTAAGAGCTGCGCGGGTTCCTGTGTTTTTCTGGTCACGCGATAGTACGGTACGTTCGTGCCTGCAACGCTCTTTACAATGTTTGCGCTCACCTCGGTCGCATACGGGTGCGTGCAATCCACCACGGCCAGATAGTCTCCCTCTTTAAGGAGCTCCGACATCTGCG
>JAFPRF010000158.1 GCA_017400965.1 Lachnospiraceae bacterium | reverse complement strand
GCCGGAGGGAACAGGGGTTAGGAAGAACAAGGAGGTAGGGTTTATGGGTCAGAAAACTGTTATGGGTGTTCCGCGGGCGTGCTTTATTTCCGTGGTCGTTTTTTGCATTCTGGGTATCATCGTTGGTTCATTCTTTGATTACGACATCAATGTTGCTTTAGCAAACAAGACGAACCTGGGAGCATTTTTTGCGACCTATGGTTCCTATTTTTCCTATTGTCTGTATCCGGCGGCGGGCATGTGCATCTTTAAGGGCCTGACGAAAAAAGGAAAGAATTTCAAGATGCTTGCTTGGGTGCTTCTAATAGTGAGTTATTTCATGGCGGTCTATTATAGCAACAGTTATAACGGCTCGAAGGTTAGGGAGCTGTTTGGATACGTAGCGGGTGATACGAGCGCGGCTTTGTCGATTCTTAGCTGGGCTTTTTGGGTTTTGCTGTATGCATGGGTGCCAGTTGTTTGTTATTTCGTGTTGGATGAGGTGGATCCCGATAAGCTGATCATGACGGGCGCGGCCATACTGGTTGCAGGCATCCTCGCGGATAACGTGAATTTATGGCTGAAGCAGGTCGCCTCAAGGCCTCGGTACAAGTACCTGATCACGCTGGAGGACCCGAAGGCTGCTTTCAGAAACTGGTGGCAGATGATTCCCAACCTTGCAGGATCAAATGACAACTTCAAGAGCTGGCCGAGCGGCAACATGACGATCGCAAGCATGATGTTTTCCCTTCCCATGCTCGCGGACCTTTTGAAAAAAAGATCCCGCACAAAGAACATGATCTGCTTTGCTATCGCGGCGTGCTTTGTCATCCTCTATGGCTATAACCGGATTCACATGACGAACCACTTTCTTACCGACGTGTGCTTTGGAACGCTGATCACGTATGGCATATACTGCGCCGTTAGTACAGCATTCCTAAGGGCTGCTGACTAGCATTTGAGGTAGAAAAGGAGAGCGGAGATGAGTGAGCTTATGGACCGTGAGGCAAGAAGGCTAGAGCGAAAAGAGCATGAGAGAAAAACCTTGGAGGCGCTGGGGCGGCCAGAGTATTTTGAAATGTTGGAATTTGTGAAAAAGCAGTTACACGAGGAAAGTACGGAGAGTGCTGGGAACGGTAAGATCGATATCTCGTACAGCCGCTACGATCATACAAAGCGCGTACTCGCATGGGTGCTGAGACTGTATGAAGGTTCAAAGCATAAGGAAGAGATCCGGTTTGATGAGCTTGTGATCGCAACGATCTTTCATGACGTGGGACGCGCGGTGGTGCTTGGGACGAATATTCCGCATGCGCAGGCAGGCGTTCCCATCACAAAAAAATATCTCGAAGAGAGGGGATATGCACCTGAGAAGGTAGCTTACGTGTGTGACCTGGTGGCGCGGCATTCCGATAAATATCGCATGCGGGAGGAAGGCCTGGATTTAGGACTTTTGATGCTGATGGAGGCGGATCTCATGGATGACATGGGGGCGCTTGGCATCGTCATGGATTGCATGATCACGGAGAGCAGAAATCCGAATGCGAGATTTGAAGATTGCCTGGATCACATGACAGGGTACACCTTGCGGCAGCAGGAGGAAGAAAACCCCATGGTGACGCCGGAAGCCATCGCCTTTTGGGATGAAAAGACAAGACTTTCGAGACAGTTTGTGGACGCGCTGCGGCGTGATGTCATGTTGTAAAGAATAAAAAATATAATATACAGGAGGAAAAAACCATGCCATTTATTGAATCAAAGATCAGCGTAAAAGCAACTGAGGAACAGAACAAGAAATTAAAGGAGCGTTTGGGTCAGGCTATCTCTATGATTCCCGGAAAGAGTGAATCTTGGCTCATGGTGAACCTGCAGGATGAGCAGAAGATGTATTTTCGCGGGGACGACAGCGCGCCCATCGCGTTTATCGCCGTGACCGTTTACGGCAGTGCAAACTCTTCTGCCTTTTCGAAGATGACAGAGGAAGTCACAAAGATTTACGGAGATCTTTTCGGCATCGCGCCGGACCATATATATGTGAAATATGCAACGACGATGGATTGGGGCTGGAACGGGAGTAATTTCTGATAGGAGTAATCACATGAATCCAATGAACGATAGCATCGTCGAAAAAATGCGGCGGGAGATCATCCGCAGAAGCGATTTATTTGAGGAGCAGACGAAGGGCACGAAGGATGAATACAATCTGTATCGGGAACACGTGCAATATGTTTATAAGTACGCCGTCATGCTCTCAAAGGATGCAGATGTTGACAAAGAGGTAGTGGAGTTAAGTGCGCTTCTCCATGATATCTCCATGACGGATATGGCGCTAGATCGTTCGCGGCATAATGAATTTGGCAGTGCCATGGCGGAGGAGCTTTTACGGGAGCAGAACTATCCAGAAGAAAAGACGCAGCTCGTTGCAAAATGCATTTTGAATCACAGCAGTAAGCGCGCCCAGTATCGGACCACGCAGGAAGAAGAGCTGCTGGTGTGCGCTGACGGCTTGGCGCATTTTGATGCGTATAAAAGCTTATACTCCTTGGCGCATAAGGTCATGGGGCTAAATGACGAAGAGTCCCTGAAGTTTATTCAAGATAAACTGACGAAGGATTACGCTGAGATCAGGGAGGATCTCAAATCCCTTGTTGATGACACCTACGCGCGCGTGATGAATGCAAAGACGATAGGGGAGATCCTTCATGAGGACTAAAACATTATTTGTTGGTTTTAGAGGGAAGAATAATGCGTCTGCTACATTGGTGAAGGCATTGTCGGATCAAGGAAGGGGGCGTGGATACATGAAATGGATTTTTTTTGATCTTGGAGCAACGTTAGTGGATGAAAGTGATGTTTACGAAAGTCGCTGTGGATTTGCGGTTCGCCAATTAAACATTGATCTTGCGGAGTTTATGAACAAGGTTTATGAGGAGGCG
>JAFPRF010000157.1 GCA_017400965.1 Lachnospiraceae bacterium | reverse complement strand
AGATACTGCGCCGTGATCTCCACGATGGGAATGTCGTAGATGTCGATCTTATTCTTTTCGATCAAATGAAGCAGAAGGTCTAGGGGGCCTTCAAACTTCTCCAGTTTCACCGAAATGGCCATGAAACAATCCTCTCTTCGTGATTTCCGCGTTTTATTCTATCACAAAACACGCCTATTTCAAAGCACTTTTTCCGCGGCTTTTCTTTTTGTCCTTCTTTTCGAATTTCGAGGTTTCCCCCTTCTCAAAATCCACAAAGAGCAGGTCTCCGGGGTTAAAAAGACGCAGTGGGATCGTATGACACCCTAGGCCGCGACTCAGGAGCATCCGCGACTTGCCTTCCTCAAAAAGGCCTCCGTCATATTTCGGAAAGAACGATATGTTCGGCGAGAGCACGCCCTTATTCCAAAAAGGCACGCGAACTGCGCCGCCATGAAAATGACCGGAAAGCACGAGGTCCGCGCCCCATGCGGCATAGTTTGGAAAATAATCAGGGTGATGCGCGATCAGGATCGTATAGCGCTCGGGATCCGGCGCGCCGATGATCCGCGGCAGATAGCTTTCTTTCATTATGCTGGCATGGCGTCTGCGATAGAATCTGTGATGGATCTGGCTGCCAACGACCGTGATGCCATAGTCTTCAAAAATTTTGCGCTCATTACGCATCAGGCGCACGCCGCACTCTGCCAATGCCTCGTCAAATCGCTTCGCCGTATCCCCATAGGTCTCTCGATAAAGGCTCAGCCGATATTCATGATTTCCTACGCCATAACAAACGGGATAGTCCTTTGCGAGCTCTCGCACTAAGCTTAGCGCCACCTCAAAATCCTCTCCCGGCTTTGCCGTCAGCATGTCGCCGGCGATCAGTACCAGATCCGGCTTTGCATCACGGATTGCTTTTAAGAGCAACGCATTCTTTCTGCCGTATTGCTGATTATGCAGGTCGGACAGAATCACGGCCCTGCAGTTTTTCTTAATCCTCGGGTCCGTGCAGACATACTCCGTGACCTCAAAATGCGTGGTATCATGCAGCGCGACCCACAAAAGAAAAAGAAGCGCCGCACCAAGAAGAAATATGATCACGTTCATGGCTAGCCCTCCTCTCTCTTTTCTTAAAAACCGCGTCCTCCGTATCTGTGTTTGGCAGATCGCAAAAGACGCGGCAGCGTTTCAAAACCTTATGAATCAAAACCTAATTTCCGTCGGGGTGATTTACCCGATTTGCGCGACTGATGTCGGGCGTTTCCTTCATGCCCTTGCCACCGAGCACCTTCGGCCATCCAAAAATCTGACCGAACATGACCATGTAATCGATGAATACCAGGAAGTAGATCACCACTAAAATGATCATCACCATACGTCTGTCCAAGCTGTCTACGAAGCGATACATGGTATCGTGCAGGAAGTTCACCACTACCAAAGCGTATAGGCCCCAGCCAAGGGTACTTTCCAGACAGATGATTCCCTGATAGTTAAAGGGCTTATCTTTGTAGTCCCACCAAAGCTCGCCAAGGAACTTGATCATGAGCTTACCGACGATAAATTCAAACGTGGTTGCAACGATGCAACCGCAAACGTAGATGCCTAAATAATGTCCCTTAAAGGGGGCAAAAATCAAATATCCTCCCAGGCATCCGACACCATAGATCGGACAGAACGGCCCTCTTGCGAAGCCTCTGTTTGTGATCCTTTTGTTGCAGATGGACATGTAGATAGACTCAACAAGCCATCCAGCCATGCTATAGAAGGCAAAGAGTGCGAAAAAATGATAGGCGTCAATTTTCCGTATTTCCTCTAACCAGATCATATACTTACCTCGAATTGCTTTAATCAAAATCCCCAGTCGCAGTCGGCTGGGGATTCATCATTTTAGTTATATTTGCGCTTTCTAGCAGCCTCAGACTTCTTCTTACGCTTCACGCTAGGCTTCTCGTAATGCTCACGCTTACGAATCTCCTGCTGAATTCCAGCCTTTGCACAGCTTCTCTTGAAGCGGCGCAATGCACTGTCTAAAGTCTCGTTTTCTTTTACGATTACGTTTGACATGTTTTACACCCGACCCTCCCTTCAGTCCCGCTAGCATTTCTGACTGATTGGGTTATTTTTGTTGCGCTCTTACGAGCACACAATGACATTATATCATAAAAAACTGAATAGTCAACAAAATTTTTCGAATTGTTATAGTTGACCTTCCAGCACCTTCGCGGCTTCTACGATCGCTGCAGGGATGCCTGCGGGATTCTTACCGCCTGCCTGTGCCATGTTCGGGCGTCCGCCGCCGCCACCGCCAACAAGTGCTGCAATGCCCTTGATGAGGTTTCCGGCATGTGCGCCAGCTTTAACGGCACCGTCAGTTGCCATGGCGATCATGTTCACCTTGCCTTCCTGCTCGGAAAGAAGGATCACAACGCCCTCGCCTAGCTTTTCCTTCAGCTGATCGCCAAGGTCACGAAGTCCGTTCATGTCTACGCCAGCAACGCTTGTTGCAAGGAGCTTCACGCCCTTTACTTCCTTCACCTGGTTCATCACGTCGCCCAGGGAGTTCTTAGCGAGCTTCGACTTCAAGGATTCGTTCTCGGAAGAAAGCGCCTTCACCTCTGCCTGCAGATGCTGGATCTTCTCTACGAGATTTGCAGTTGTGGACTTTGCTGCAGCAGCTGCCTGTTTCAGAGTCTCTTCCAATGCCTTATAATGCTCGATCACGTTCGCAGAGGTTAAGCCCTCGATTCTACGAACGCCGGCTGCGATGCCGCTCTCGGAAAGGATCTTGAAGGATGCGATGTCGCCAGTACGCTTTACGTGGGTACCGCCGCAGAACTCCTTGGAGAAATCCCCAACGGAAACGACGCGAACGGTCTCGCCGTACTTTTCGCCAAACAGTGCCATGGCACCGCTCTTCTTTGCCTCCTCGATATTCATCACGTCCGTAACAACGGGAATGTCCTCTAAGATCTTTGCATTAACGATCTCTTCAACCTTTGCGATTTCCTCCTCGGTCATTGCGCGGCCAAAGCTAAAGTCAAATCTGGTTCTTGCGCCGTCCTGATAGGAACCTTGCTGATGTACGTCGCTACCAAGTACCTGCTGCAATGCTGCCTGCAGAAGGTGGGTTGCGGTATGGTTCTTACAGGTTGCTGCGCGGTTTGCGGCATTCACTTCCATGCGAACGTGGTCATTCACGCTGATCTTACCGGAAACAACTTTTCCTACGTGGCCTACTCTGCCGCCGGGAAGCTTTACGGTCTCCTCAACCTCGAATACGCCATTTGCGCCACGGATCACGCCGAAGTCACCCTTCTGACCACCCATGGTTGCATAGAAAGAAGTTACGGGAACGACAACAGTTCCGCTCTCGCCCTCGGAAAGGCTGTCCTTGCGAGCATCGGCGGTTGCAAGTGCAGCGACGATCGTCTCATTCATGATCACGTCATAGCCAACGAACTGCGTTGTAAATGCCTCGCCGAGATCATCAAAGAGGTTTGCGTCGGTAGAAAGCTTCGCGGAGAAGTTTGCGTTCTCACGCGCCTTTGCCTTCTGCTCTTCCATGGCTGCCTTAAAGCCCGCCTCGTCAACGGTAAGGCCTTCCTCGTCAGCCAGCTCTACGGTGAGCTCAATGGGGAATCCAAAGGTATCATACAGATAGAACGCGGACTTGCCGTCGATCTGCGTACCCTTCTGTGCCTTTACCTGCTCAAGGATCTTCGCATATTCCTTCATGCCGTTTTCCAGCGTTGCTTCGAAGCGCTCGATCTCCTTGCCAAGCTCGGAAAGGATGAACTCCTGATTCTTCTTAACGAGGGGATAGCTCTCTGCATAAACCTCGATATACTTTTCGGAAACCTTTAAGATGTTCTCCTTCTTAAGGCCAAGTGTTCTTGCATGTCTTACTGCACGACGGATCAGACGGCGCAACACGTAACCTGCACCTGCATTCGAAGGAAGAAGCTTCGCCTCATCACCGATGAGCATGGTTGCGGTTCTGGTGTGATCCGCAAGGATTCTCATGGATCTGGTGAGCTTCTCATCGGAATCGTATTTCACGCCGCTTGCCTCTTCAATATAAGCGATCGCGGGCGCATGTACGTCAATCTTGTAAACGTCATCAAAACCGTTCAGGAATGCAAGGATTCTCTCCATGCCCCAACCGGTATCTACGTTCTTCTGCTTTAAGGGCGTAAGGCTACCGTCATGATGCTTTTCGTACTGCATGAATACGTCGTTACCGATCTCGGTATACTTTCCGCAGTGGCATCCAGGCTTACAGTCAGGGCCGCAGGGCGGAACGTCCTTTACGTAGAACATCTCGCTGTCAGGGCCACAGGGACCATACTCAAGGCCCCACCAGTTGTCCTCTGCAGGAAGGTAGTAGATGCGATCCTTACGGAAACCGGAAGCGATGCGGTACTGCGCGCCTTCCTCGTCTCTGGGCGCATTCTCATTGCCCTCGAAAACGGTAGCTGCCAGATGATCAGCATCAAAGCCAAAAAGCTCGGTCAAAAGCTCAAAGCTCCACTGACAACGCTCCTTCTTAAAGTAATCGCCAAGGCTCCAGCTACCCAGCATCTCGAAGAAGGTGCCATGGCTCTTGTCGCCTACGGAATCAATGTCGTTGGTACGTACGCACCCCTGCACGTTGCAAAGTCTCGTGCCCATGGGATGCTTTTCGCCAAGCAGGTAAGGCATAAGGGGCTGCATGCCTGCCACGTTGAACATAACGCCGGTAGAACCGTCGGATACCAGTGAAACGGCGCCAACGTCCTTATGGCCTCTGTCGATATAGAACTGTTTCCAAGCCTTTCTCAGCTCAGTGGAAGTAAACTTTTTCATCTGTGTTCTCCTTAAAAGGTAAACTTCTCTGCAAAGTAAGCATCCAGGTCAGCGATGGCAACGCGCTCCTGCTCCATGGAATCACGGAAACGTACGGTTACGCAACCATCCGTCTCGGAATCGAAGTCGTAGGTAACGCAGAACGGCGTACCGATCTCGTCCTGACGACGATATCTCTTACCAATGTTTCCTCTGTCATCAAATTCGCAGTTGTACTTCTTGCAAAGCTGCGCATAAATCTTCTCAGCGCCCTCGTTCAGCTTCTTGGAAAGAGGCAGAACGCCGATCTTTACGGGTGCAAGTGCGGGATGGAAATGAAGCACGGTTCTCATGTCGCCGCCCTCAAGCTCCTCCTCGTCATATGCCGCGCAAAGGAAGGCAAGCACTACGCGGTCTGCTCCAAGGGAAGGCTCAACCACGTAAGGAATGTACTTCTCATTGGTCTCATCATCAAAGTAGGTCATGTCCTCGCCGGAGGTATTCTGATGCTGGGTCAGATCGTAATCGGTTCTGTCAGCAATACCCCAAAGCTCGCCCCAACCGAAGGGGAACAGGAACTCGATGTCTGTGGTACCCTTGCTGTAGAAGCAAAGCTCCTCAGGGCTGTGGTCACGAAGACGGATCTCATCCTCCTTCATGCCAAGGCTAAACAGCCAATCGCGGCAGAAACCTCTCCAATACTGGAACCAATCCATGTCGGTGCCGGGCTTGCAGAAGAATTCCAGCTCCATCTGCTCGAACTCTCTGGTACGGAAGGTGAAGTTACCAGGGGTGATTTCGTTACGGAAGGACTTACCAATCTGGCCGATACCGAAAGGAAGCTTCTTACGAGAGGTTCTCTGAACGTTCTTGAAGTTTACGAAAATACCCTGTGCAGTCTCGGGACGAAGATATACGGTATTCTTTGCGTCCTCGGTAACGCCCTGGAAGGTCTTGAACATCAGGTTGAACTGACGGATGTCAGTGAAGTTGTGCTTACCGCAGGTAGGGCAGGGAATGTTCTGCTCTTCAACGAAAGCCTTCATCTTCTCCTGGCTCCAAGCGTCAACGCTCTCCGAGAGCTCAATGCCCTTCTCCTCGCAGTAATCCTCGATCAGCTTATCTGCGCGGAAACGCTCATGACATTCCTTACAATCCATCAGAGGATCGGAAAAGCCGCCGAGATGTCCGCTGGCTACCCAAGTCTGGGGATTCATTAAGATCGCGCAGTCTACGCCTACGTTGTAGGGGTTCTCCTGTACGAACTTCTGCCACCAGGCCTTCTTTACGTTGTTCTTGAGCTCTACGCCGAGATTACCGTAATCCCAGGTATTCGCCAGACCGCCGTAGATTTCGGAGCCGGGATACACAAAGCCTCTGGCCTTCGCCAGCGCTACGATTTTTTCCATTGTCTTTTCCATAATCTTTCCTCTTCTCTTCTTTTTTTCTTATTTCTTAAGGATGATGATCGCCGTGTCGGTACATGCCGTCGTATCGATCTTACCGTCCTTCAATACTTTCACGCCACTGTTGTAGTACAAAGGTTCATAGGGAAGCTGGATCACCGTCTTCGCGTCCGTGACTAAAATGTGCTTTGAGCGGAGCTTTACCTGCGTCGGCTGATCGAGCGTTACGGATTCCTCACCCGCGCTCAGTACCGTCCCCGTAAAGACGTGCTTTGCGGCAAAGGTTTCCTCCACGGTCTCGAAATAGAGCTTTTCGCCAGTGAAACCCGCATAGGCGTTGTCCTCATGAAACTGATAGACCACGCGCACGGTGTTTTCAGATCCTTCCACCATCGCAACTTCTAAAACGGACACCGGCATTTCTTCGCCCGTCTTATTCTTACCGTTATATTCCGCAGCTTCCTTGACGGCCATGCTGTTTAGCTCCGTGACGTCGTAGAAGTTCTTATCAAAACTGTCCACGATGCAATAGATGATCTGGCCGTTTTGATCGATCTGCATCTGCTGCGTCTGCCACTTCTTCCACGCCTCTTCCTTTCCACATCCGAAAAGGCAGATCATCAAAAGAAGTGCGGCGCCAAACGCTGCGATCCCTCTCTTTTTGATTCTCATTCTCATCCAGCTTTCTGCTTTGAAATCTATAAATTCAATCTATTATACAGTAATCATCATTAAATTTCAACACAGAGTTTTGAGAATTTCCAGACTTTTGAAGTCCCTGCGAAGGTACTTTGCACAATAATTTGCCGCCACTTCCTGCATTTCACGGAGCACTTCCTCCGTCACCGTAAAGGTGTAGAGCTTTTCGAGGCTACTCTGCCCTATGTAATTGAGCGCATAGGTCGCCGATTCTGAGAGCTCGCGGTCCGTCGGCGCGCCGGGATATTCGCCGTTGACCGCCATGGCCTTGCACTCGAAGATCACGCGCACAAGCGGCCTTGGGATCGATGGGAGCTGCAACGCCTTCAGCGACTGATATAACAGCCCCAGGAGCTTTACCTCGTCATTATTCTCCCTCGCGTAATAATCCGCGATCTCGGCGAAATACATGCCGTAGTAGGCCCCTTCATAATCGCTCATCAGGCCCTCGAAATAATTCTTGATGTCGGCGTCCGCCAGCGTATAGGCATCTCTGCCCTGATAGAGCCGAAACGTACCGAAGGCAAAGGAATTCGTGGCTGCTGCCAACCGATTCCCCTGCCTTCTTGCACCGCGGGCGAAGGCGACGACCTTCCCCCGTTCCTTGGTCAGGATTGTCACCCTCCTGTCATATTCGCCGGAGGACGATTGCTTTAAGACCATTCCGGTCACAAAGATGGCATCCTGCATTCCGTCCTCCCTACTTTACTCACTTTGCTTTGCATCCTTTGGATTATATCCAAAATTCTTCATGAGGATGTCGCTGTCACGCCAATCCTTCTTGATCTTCACCCAAAGCTGAAGGTTCACCTGCATCTCCAACATGTCCTCGATCTCAGGTCTCGCCTTGGAACCGATCTTCTTTAGCATCTGACCGCCCTTGCCGATGATAATTCCCTTATGGGACTCCTTCTCGCAGATGATGGTCGCGTCGATGTGGCAGATATTGCCCTGCTCCTTCATGCTCTCGATGGTCACGGCAATGCCATGAGGGATTTCCTCGTCCAGACAACGCAGTGCCTTCTCGCGAATGAGCTCCGCCACGATCTGCCGCATGGGCTGGTCCGTGATCGTATCCTCATCGTAGAAGGGATCGCCGTAGGGCAGATACTTGAAGATGCACTTGATCAGCTCCTCCGTATTCTGGTTCTTTAATCCGGAAACGGGTACGATCTCGGCGAAATCATATTCCTTGCGATAGGTATCGATGCAGGGAAGAAGCTCTTCCTTTTTCACGGTATCCATTTTATTGATCACGAGGATCACGGGCGTCTTCGTCTTTTTCAGCTGTTCGAGAATGTGCTGCTCTCCCGCGCCGATAAAGGTCGTGGGCTCCACCAGCCAGCAGATCACGTCCACCTCGTTCAGCGTGCGCTCCGCGATGTTGACCATGTAATCGCCGAGTTTATTCTTCGCCTTATGAATGCCCGGGGTATCCAGGAACACGATCTGTCCGTCATCCGTGGTCAGCACCGTCTGGATGCGGTTTCTCGTGGTCTGGGGCTTGCTCGAGGTGATGGCGATCTTTTGTCCGATCAGATGATTCATCAGCGTCGATTTTCCGACGTTGGGACGACCGATCAAAGTGACAAAACCAGATTTCGTTTGCTTTGAATTCACTGTATTTCCTCTTTTCTTTTTTTGCTGATTGCCCTCAAAGTATAGCAAATATTTAACTTCCCGTCAACAAGCGCACGGCATGAAAAACCCCTTCGGGACAATCCCAAAGGGGCTTTATCGTTTTGCTTAGCAACGCTCAAATACAGGCATGTAATCGATGGGCGCATCCACCGTCACGGTCTGACCGCCTTCATAAACGGTACCGTCGGAGGTAAGCTTCCACTGTCCTGCAGGCAGGTATACGTCACGCTTGAACTGGTTCAGTGCGAAGATGGGCGCTACGAGGTACTTTGCGCCGAACATGTACTGATCGTTTAGCTCCCAGCACCTTGCATCCTCAGGGAACTCGAAGAACATGGCACGGATCAGGGGTGCGCCGTTCTCGGAGGTCTCCTCGTACAAGCTCTTGATATAGTCATGCATCGCGATACGAATGTCGTAGTACTTGCGCATGATCTTGTAATTGTCCTCGCCGTAGCTCCAAAGCTCGTTGGGCTGGCCGGTGTGCAGATATCCGCCGCCCCAATCTCTGTCATCCAGCGCAGGGATGTTGTAAGGGCCTCTGTCGCCGTGCATTCTCAGCACTGCGGAGTATACGGCAAACTGATACCAACGGATCAGGAGCTGTCTGAAATCAGGATCCTTGACGTCATCCGTCATGAAGCCACCAATATCGGTCGTCCACCAGGGAATGCCTGCAAGGCCCATGTTCAGACCCGCCATCACCTGCTCCTTGAAGGAATAGAAGGTGCTGGGAACGTCTCCGGACCAAATGACGTTGCCATACTTCTGGCTGCCCGCCCAGGCACATCTCATCAGGTTTACAACCGTTCCGTCGCCAAGCTCCTTCATGGGATCATTGAACACGCGGCTGTACATCTGAGGATACAGGTTGCTGCACTCCAGTGCGGGGCCAATGCTGTAACGATAGTTTTCGAAGTCATAAACGCCATAATCAGGCTCAGAATTATCCAGCCAGAAGCCATCAAATCCAAGATCATAATAATTCTTCTTGCAGACCTTCCAAACGTATTCACGGCACTTCGGGTTGAAGGGATCGATCTCCACGCAATCCCCCTGATAATCATAGGTCTGTGCTGCACCGCGCTCCGTCTTGATGAGCAGTCCCTGATCCATCATGGGATAGAAATTCTCACTCTTTCTGTCAACGGAGGGCCATACGGATACGATGACCTTGATGCCCATGGAATGAAGCTCGTCCACCATGGCCTTGGGATCCGGCCAATAGGTCTTGTCGAATTTCCAGTCGCCCTGTACGGTCCAATGGAAAAAGTCGATGACGATCATGTCGATCTTGATGCCCTCCTTCTGGTAAGCATGGGCAACCTCGAGAACCTCCTCCTGCGTGCGATAACGAAGCTTGCACTGCCAAAGTCCCATCAAGCTCTCAGGGAATTTCGGAGCGCGTCCGGTCACGCCAGTATAGGTCGTCAGAATCTCCTTTGGCGTATCGCCTGCGGTGATCCAATAATCCATCTGCCTTGTGGATCTTGCAATCCATTCGGTATAGTTATTAGCGAAGCTTACGCGGCCAACTGCAGGGTTATTCCAAAGCATGCCATAGCCCTTATTGCTGATATAGAAGGGAACGGACGCCTGGGAATTTCTCTGGGCCAACTCCAGAACACAGCCCTTCATGTCCATGTAGCTCTGCTGATACTGACCCATGCCGTAAATCTTCTCGCCTTCATTGGCATCGAACTTCAGATTCAGTTCATATCCGGTACCGCCAATGATCCCCTTCCACTCACGATTGATGAGCTTTAAGCACCTGCTTCCCTGCGAAATGGTACCGTCATAGGAACGGTAATACTCCCGGAGCAGAAGCCTTTCCCCCTCAAAGAAGGATATAATGCCCACAAAGTTCACTTCCGCGCGGATCTTTCCGTTGGTGATGGAAGCATACTGTCTCTTATCGATATTGCCGTCTCCCACCCAGTGATCTCTTTCAAAAAACTCAACTTTTCCTTCCGTTACGGCAGGTTTTTCTGTCAGCGCCCAGTCATTTCCCGTAAACTCCGGCAGCATTGTCGCCCGAACGCGAAGGGAATTCTCCCCCCAGGCTTCAATGCGAACCGTCTCACCGGCACGCTTAAATACAAGTGCACCATTGTCGTTTCTAAATTCCATGTGCAACCTCCTTTTCCTTCCTGATCCTCTGCGGCGCCATGATCTCGTCCATTCCCTGCACCGCATTCTACATTCAGCCTACCGATTTTCAGCGGAAAAGTCAATGTCTTTTCTTGCCATTCTTTGTATATCCTTGTATTTTTTATAGCCGCCGTCAATTTGCCGCTTTCACAAGTATCTCCCGGAAACGATTTCATCAATCTGCTTAATCCCCCAAGCTGTGCTCCCACCAGTTCGTGAAAGGACGTGATCTCCCTGATCCGCATTTTCCCTGTTCCGCCCGAGATCATTTGATCTCCGATCTTGATTGCATAATCCACCTCTTTTGCACCGTATTGGGAAATCAAAAGCGCCATCTGCTGCTCTGCCTTTTTGCGGATCCGCTCCTCCAAAGAGCCCTCCGCGCTTTCTTCCTCTGCCATCAGTTCTTCATCACTGCTTCCATACTTTTCCTTGATCAGCTCCCGGAAATCCTCCACATTAACGTCGTCCTTCAGATAAACGTTGACAATCCCTTGATTTAACGCAGGATAAATCCTGCTCATTCCCTCCTCGGTAAAATAAGCGCCGTCAAAAAGTGCTAACGCGTAACCGCAGATCACGTATTTTTTCTCAATCCCCTGCCCTTCGATCATGATGCTGTCGCCGATTTCGTACCCAAGCCTTTGGGCCACGGATTCCTTAATTGCAACTTCGTTATCCTTCTTAGGCAGCCACCCTCTTGTCACAAAAATGTTTTCCGTACGATCGTAATCCGCGTAGACGTGCGCCTGGAGTTCTTCCCCCTTGATCATAACTCCATTCGTAACCATGTAGGTTGCTTTCCTGACCTCCGGAAGCTCCGCAATTTCCGCCGTCGCATCCTTCAGGTTCACCGTATCTTCGAAGATTAAATATAAATCGCAGTTTTCCCATCCGGCCGTTTTTTCCAAACCCATGCCTCCGCCTCTAAAGACGTCTGCCATGATAATGCAAAAGGCGATGGAAAGCCCCATCAGGACAATGCAGAGGAACAGCCCTGCATTCTGCCTTTGATTCCCCAAAAGTTCCTTTCGTCCAAGTCTGACGTTGACGTTCCCTTTGGCCCGATCCAGGGGAAGCCGGTTTTTCCCAAAGTGATGCGTCTCGATCCCCTTGCGGAAAGCGATCACGGGAGGATACTTTTTAATGGTTCTTGCCTTCCAAAGTGCCGTAAAGACAATAAGCGCAAGAAGCAGGGTGAATACCAAAGGCATATTCCGCCAATTCACGTTTCCGATCGTTTCATGCCCTTCAAATGCCTGCAGTGCGTAAGTCATGAGAGGATTGGCTGCAAAGGTTACCACGGCGCCAAAAACACAGCCGGCGACTCCCAAGATCAGATATTCCAGTACGTACGCGCCTGAAATCTCGCGAAAACGATATCCAAGGGCTTCCAATACGCCGATCTGCTCCATCTGATCATTTACGTCATTGGCAATTTTATGACGGATCATAAAGAGTACCGTCACCGTTACAATGCCTGAAACAAAGCAGACGATCAGCATCACCACCCTGACAATGTCCGCGCTCATTTCCATCTCATTATACTTGCTTTCGAAAAGGAAGCCGATGTCTATGGTTCTTTTCCCCGCAAGCTCATTCATCTTGTCCGTCAATTCATTCCGAAATGCCTCGGCCTCATTGTAGCTTTGCACCGTTCCTTCCTTTAAGTCAAATGCCAAGCAAACGTTTCTGTCAAGTACGCCGGCCACCTCTTCATAATCTTCCCGTGAAATGACACACTTATAGCTGTTTAAGCTACTTGAAAAAAACCCGGTCTCATAGAAGCCCGCGATCTGAAAAACAAATTCCTTGTTTTTTAAGGTCAGACAGATTTCATCGCCGGGGCAAAAACCCATGTTAAGCTTTACGTACTGCGGCATCCAGATGGGATGCGGGAGCTTTTTGGCCTCATCCCCCGGTAGCGCGTCACCTTTCAAAAACCTGGAAAGCTTTTTTTCATCTTCCTCCGTAACAAAAGAGACAAAGAAATTCACGATGGAACCGTCCTTTAATTTACAGCTGGTTCCGGCATTATCATCCAAACGCAGCATCTCGAATCTGCATGCGTTCGTCACCCTCGGGTCCTGCGAGATCACCTCCCCGAATTCCGTTTTGTATTGAGATTGCTTAAAAACAAACGCATATTCCTTACTTCCCGTTTTTTCAAAAGCCTGCTCAATCAGGGAATAGGCCCTGTCATGACCCACAAGGGCGATACATAAAAGTGCCATGCTGATGCAGGTAAGCAACATCAAAAAAAGGGCTTCCCGCTTACGCCTTTTGAAGTTAAATAATGCCAATCTCAGTATTTTCATTGCTCTACCATCCCATCTCATCCAAAAACTTTTGCAGCCCGTCCCGTCTTTCCTTAAGATCCTCCGATCCATAGGGCTCCATCTGATACTCTCCCACGATTCCTCCATCCCGAAGGAAGATCACACGCGTTCCGCGAAGCGCCGTCTTTAAGTCATGGGTGACCATGACAATGCTCTGGCCCTTTTGATGGACGTCCGTAAAGATGTCCAGGACGTCCTTGCTTGCGGAAGAATTGAGCTGTCCCGTGGGTTCGTCTGCAAACAGGATCACGGGATCATTGATCAGCGCCCTGACGATGCCCACGCGCTGCGCCTCACCTCCGGAGAGCTGATTGGGATATTTATTCCAGGCATCTTCCATAATGCCCACCCTGTTTAGAAGCTCCTTTGCTTTCCTTACAAGCTCCGGCGAATTCTTCTGAACCACCAATGCCCCCGTCAGCACGTTGTCTAAAATGGTCTGATTCTCAAGAAGGTATATGCTCTGAAATACAAATCCGCAGTTGCCGCGCCGAAAGATCGCCAACTCGTCATTGGAATACTCCTGAATCTCCGTACCGTCAAACAGCACCTTCCCCATGGAAGGCTTATCCATCCCGGAGAGTGCATACAAAAGCGTTGACTTACCGGACCCTGACGCTCCCATGATGACCGTAAAGTCTCCCTTCCTGATCTCCAGATCCAGATTTTTGATCACGTGCTGCTGTCTGCCGCCGTTCGAAAATGATTTACATAATTTTTCCGTTCTTAAAATGCAAGAAGCCATGTCTAATACCCTTTCCCCGATAACAATTATTATCAGCTTAATGGCATTATACATGACTTCTAAGAAAACATCCTTAAATTCAAATTGTAAAAACGTTAAAAACTTATTAAATGATCCGCTTCACCCATCATCTGTTTTCATTTACGTAGAGCTGCACGCGGTTTTGAATCATTTCCGTCACTTCCTTTGCAGATTTAGAGCCTGCAAAAAAGGCCCCCGCTTCCTCCGATACAATGTTCATCACCGTATCGTCGCCGTATTCCGGTTTCGATACGCTGCAGATAAATTCAAATATTCCGTCCGCTTCTTCCTGCGTCAACGGCTCCAGCGTGATCACCTCGTCGCCCAGTCCGTAGGTTTCATCATAGTATTCTTTTTGACCGTTTTCATTCACCCAGAATGGCTGCTGCGTCATGGCATCCGTTTCTTCCCTGATAAGCTCCTTCCAAACGGGAATGCCGGCCTTATAGCCATCTCCTTCTATCAGATTTCTCTGATAATCCTTACTAAGATAAGTTCTCAGATACTGCCATGCGCCATCCAAATTGGCCGATTTTGCGGAAATGGCATAGGATAATTCCAGTTCGATGAAGGAGCCGTTTCCTTTTTCCGTGGGAAAACCGCAAAAAACGGCCTCCTCCCCTATCATTCCCTGCATGGAGGTCTTCAGATCCCAGGGTTCCCTGACAAAACACTCCAAAAGGAGCGCCTTGTTCTCGCGGTACTGCATATAATAGGTGTTCCAATACTCCTCCCAGTACTCGTCATCAAGCCCTGCCCCCTGTTCGCTGTCGGGTAAATTTTTTGCGTACTCCAAAAGGTCAGCAAACAGTTTGGTGTTAAATTCACATTTACCGGTGTTTAGATCCACAAAGTCGCTGCCGCAATACTGCATGATCGTATAAAGAAAGGCATCTCTGGTCTTCCCTCCGCCAAATATCTGTTTCTGGTCTGCCAGCTTTCCAGACAGCCGTCCCACTTCCTCCATGGTGATGCCGCTGCGATCTCCCAGAATACTCTTTTTGCCGATCCAGGTTCTCACGCTGAAATACGGGATAACCTGATACAGTTTTCCGCCTAACCGATACGCCTCAAACACGTTATCGGCATACTCCATGGAGCCAAGCTCCGGATCCTTTTTGATCAATTCATCAATGTCCGCCAATAGACCTTTTGAGGCAAAGCTCTCCATGGGCATGGAATAATTCAGCCGCAATATATCCGGCATTGCCCCCGCAAGAATGTCATTGTTCAATCTGGTACGGGCACTCTCATAGTCCCCGGCTTCCGAATAATCCTTTACAACGATCCGATATTCCGAATTAGATCTGTTGAATTGAATGACGTTGCTTTTTTCCGAAGGTTCAATGTCGATGCAGCCGTAAACCAGCGTCTTCTTTTCCTTAACGTCGGCAGGCCTAACGTAGGTAAAAATGCAGGCGTGGGAGGAATTGTCATTCCAATCCTCATAAACGCCAAAAAACCGCTCCTCATCCAACGCCAGCACGGAATCCAGATACGTGGTGTCCAGATCGGAATTGATAAAATCCATTTTCTTTTTTACGTCAGTGTCACCGAGTTTGTAGCCATATAATCCGTCCGACGTCACATACAGAATTTCCCCGTTTATTCCGATACTCTTGCTTCCTTCCGAA
This sequence comes from Lachnospiraceae bacterium, assembly GCA_017400965.1. Classification (GTDB taxonomy): domain Bacteria; phylum Bacillota; class Clostridia; order Lachnospirales; family Lachnospiraceae; genus Acetatifactor. Next base: position 4,817 of record JAFPRF010000157.1, on the reverse strand, counting down.
TGATTTCTCATTGTCTCAGGCAGCTCTACGGGCGTTCCCAACTGATCCTTTAAGGGATCATAGGATACGGCATATTGTCTGGTCCAGTCATCGCTATAGTAAAAAAAGAGCCAACTGCCATCAGGCCCGACGGAGATGTTTGGACTTTTTTCCAGCACCTCCCTGGCAGCCTTAAGCTGCTTTAATTCCTGAATCGTTCCATCCTCCTTTACAATGATCAGACCGCTCACGTCACCAATCATTAAAATCCCCAGGCTTCCGTCTTCCAGTGCCATAACTTGATCCATGGAAGAATAGGCATCATCATTTTGATACTGATCCAGCTCCAGTTCCCCCGACCACAAAAGTTTCCCACCTTTATCCCAGCTGAGAACATAATAGTCCGTATCGGATTGATATTCCCCATCCAGTTCATATTCACGGGATATTTCACCGACGGCATAGACCATTTTTTCCGTCAATGCCGCATTTCTGCAGATTACGCTTTCATATTGAATCTCCACGGGATTTCCATCAGGATCCATGATTTCATCCGTCTGCAGCTCCGGAAACGTAAGAAATGCTTCGGATTCCAAACTTCCATCTGCTTTGACAACGGAGAGTGATAATTCCGGCGCGCTCCCACCCTCACTGTTCGTTATGAGTTCTGCTCCGTCCGTGCAATTTCTGCCAGCCACCACTCTAAGCTCACCGCCATTTACCGTCAAGGGCAGCTCACGATACTGATAGACTCCCTCCTTCGCCATTTGTGCGTTGGCAGCCTGTTTCATCTCCTCTGCCTTTTCCGCTTCCCGGTTCTTTCCGCCACAGGCAGCCATGCCGACACAGGTAATCAACGCCAGCAGAATACCTGCTCCTTTTTTCCACTTTCCGTTCATGATACTTCTCCTTCTCAATACAATTATTAATGTGATATATGCGATTCACGTTATTAAATTAACTACTTCAGCTAAGCGGAATAACCAGCGTAACGGCAAGTCCCTTTCCATCACTTTCCGCGATCAGATCTCCGTCCATCTTATTCATCAGCGTTTTGGATATGTACAGTCCAAGACCGTGTCCGTCCTTATCCGTGCCGACCCAATCTTTTCCGCGGTAAAACTTATTGGTGATGAGATCAATCTCCTCCGGCGAGACTCCCGGTCCGTGATCACTGATCTGCATTTCCAGATAGCGCTCCGAAAGCCGGAAATCCACGTCAATCCTTGTATTGGCATACTTGTAAGAGTTGGAAATCAGGTTGCCGATCACCTGTGCCATGCTTTTTTTGTCCACATGAATGAGCACGGCAGGGATTTCTCCAATCCGCGCAAGCCCCCTGTCATCGTAGCTTCTTACGACGTCCCCCAGAATTTCGGAAGACTCATCCTGACAATTTACCTTAAACTCCCCAAGGTCATCCAGCGTCGAAGTAAAGAGATCGTTTAACAAATGGGTGATTTGCTCTGCCTTCCCGCGGATTCCCTCTGCATCCGCATAGAGCTGCTCCAGCTCTTCCTTTGCATAGGTTACCCTGCCGTCTTTCGCCTCCTTTCGCTTCAGGTCCGTTTTCATCTGCATCAGCTCTGCGGTGACCTTGATCCCCGTAACGGGAGTTTTTAAGTCATGGCTCAGGGACGCCACAAATTCCCGCTCTTTTTTTTGTAACTGCAGCTCCCGCTCCTTTTATGCCGCAAGCTCTTCCCTCATCACGTCAAAGCTTTCGGTAAAGGCTCCAAATATGTTCCCCTTGTCCATGGCAAGAGGATCGTCAAACTTTCCCTGTGCCACCTTTGCCACAAAGTCCTTCATGTTAGCAAAGGGAACGACGATATTTTTGCGGACGTAGAAACCATACCACCCCATCCCGGCCAGAAGGATCAGGCAGGCAGTGCAAAAAATCGCCACCAGCCACCAGACAAGTGCCTCACAGTCCTTGGCGGCGTCATCCAATAATATGACCGCTCCCCAAACCCTTGTCCCGTCTGACAGATACAAATACGGCAAGCGCTTTTGCATGTCTTTCTCGATGGAAAGCCCATGCCCGTACCCCTCATCATCCGAGCGGAAATATAACAGATGGTTTTCCTCGTCAATAATGGCAAACTCAGTCCCATAAGCTTCTCCGTCAAGGGCGCTTAGGTTTTCTTTATTCTCTTCCGCAATCTTTGCAATGCGATTCAAAAGTACAATGCTTTCCTTGGAGATTTCTAAGGCCTTCGCCGACAACGCCCTTGCACACAAGAAGAGAATGCCTGTAAGAACGGCAAATAAAACTGTCAGGCTACACATTATTTTGACGTATCCTTTCATTTCCCGTCTCCCGTCCAAAGAGCTGATTTCTCAACCACGTAGCCAACTCCTTACGGCGCCGGAAGCCGCCTGTCTTGCCGCCTCCCTGGCCTTTTCATACCGTTCCAGCACGGCCTTAACCTTGGCCAGCAGAACGTTCAGCGTATAGGGCTTTTTGATATAATCATCGCCCCCAATGTTCAGTGCAATCAACACGTCATCATCGCTGGTCCGCGCGCTGATAAAAAAGATGGGCATGTCATAGCTTTCCCGGATCCTCCGGCACAGTTCAAAGCCTGACCTCTCCCCAAGATTAATGTCAAGCAGCAAAAGGGAAACCTCATGCTTTTCCAAAAAGGCCACTGCCGCGTCAAAGCTTGTCACGTAAGCCGTTTTTACGCCTAAAATGTAAAATAATCCGTCGTAGACCTGGCAATCAGTTCGTCATCATCTATCATCAATACCTTTATCTGATCCGCCGTCTCCATGGTTCCTTCCTCCCTCGCCTTTCCTTCTGTTCCCTTCGGAAAACTACCATCGTCCATCATCATCTTATCACAGATCTCGCAGTTGCGCAATTACCCGTCACATGCGAAGCAACCATTTGACTTGCACGGCAACCCTTCTCCTTGCCGCTCGCATGAAAAAAGGCTTTGCGCCGAAACGCAAAGCCTTTGGTTTCTTTATTATTCTTACAGCAAGCTCTCCAGCGTTCCGCGGATGGCCTTGATGAAATCAAGGCTGTTCAGAATCACGGGATTTTTGCAGGTGGAAATCAGGGACAGGCTCTTTGTCATCTTGCCATCCTCCACGGTCTTGATGCAGGCCTGCTCCAGCTTGTCAGCAAAGGTTACCAGCTCAGGAATCTTGTCAAGCTCGCCGCGCTTTCTAAGGGCACCCGTCCATGCAAAAATCGTTGCGATGGAGTTCGTTGAGGTCTCCTCTCCCTTTAAATGCTTATAATAGTGGCGCTGAACGGTACCATGCGCCGCCTCGTACTCGTAAACGCCGTTAGGACTTACCAAAACGGAGGTCATCATGGAAAGGTCGCCATACGCGGTTGCCACCATGTCACTCATCACGTCGCCGTCATAGTTCTTGCAGGCCCAGATAAAGCCGCCCTCGGAACGAATGACACGTGCTACGGCATCATCAATCAAAGTGTAGAAATACTCAATGCCAAGCTCCTCAAACTTTGCCTTGTATTCGTTATCATAAATCTCCTGGAAGATGTCCTTGAAGTTGTGATCATACTTCTTGGATATGGTGTCCTTCGTTGCAAACCACAGATCCTGCTTCGTGTCAACTGCATAGCTAAAGCATGCTCTTGCAAAGCTGGAAATGGACTTGTCCGTGTTGTGAATGCCCTGGATGATTCCACTTCCCGTAAAGTTATGAATCAGTTCGCGGGTAACGGTTCCATCCTCTGCGGTGAATACCAGCTCAGCCTTGCCGGGGCCGGGAACCTTGATCTCCGTATTCTTATAAACGTCGCCATAGGCATGACGAGCGATGGTGATGGGCTTTTTCCAATTGGTAACATAGGGAACGATGCCCTTAACAAGGATCGGTGCACGGAATACGGTACCGTCGAGGATTGCGCGGATCGTGGCGTTCGGGCTCTTCCACATCTCCTTCAGATTGTACTCCTTCATACGTGCAGCGTTGGGGGTGATCGTAGCGCACTTTACGGCTACGCCATACTTCAGGGTAGCGTTCGCGGAATCAACAGTCACCTGATCATTCGTTTCGTTTCTGTACTCCAGACCGAGATCATAATACTCTGTCTTCAAGTCAATGTAGGGAAGGAGCAGCTCATCCTTGATCATCTTCCAAAGGATGCGGGTCATTTCATCTCCGTCCATCTCTACCAAAGGGGTTTTCATCGTAATCTTTGCCATTGTAGTCTCCTCTCGATCTTTTGTTTATTGTTCTACTGCATTATCTAAGGCCTTTTGCGAATACAACTCATGCAATCCGCACTTTACCATATTCTCATACGCATTGATCATGTGATCATGCGCAAGCTTCTGCGCCAACTCCCCATCGCCCGCCTTGATGGCGTTGAGGATTCCCTCATGCTCCAAATTGGACTGCGGTCCGCGGTTCTTACTGCTCAGCGTCTTCTTTCTTACGCGAAGTACGTACTGATGGAAGTCCTTGAGCTGATGCTCCAGCATCTTACTGTTACATGCCTCGTACAGAATCTCATGAAAGCGATTGTCCAGCTCAGTCATCTGATCCAGATGTCCCTTCTCCGCATGGAACTTTCCAAGATACACGTTCTCCTCCATCTCCTCAAGCTGCTCCTGCGTGATATGCTCCGTCGCCCACTTGGCGCAAAGCCCTTCCAGCAACGACCGGATCATATAAATGTCTTTAACATCCTTCTCCGTGATGCCAGTTACATAAGCCCCTTTATTGGGTATTATCTGAATGAGACCTTCCAATTCCAACTGTCGAAAAGCTTCTCTTACAGGCGTTCTAGATACACCCAGCTCCTCGCCGATGGCAACTTCCTTGAGTTCTTCATTCTCCTCGTACTT